>DATETB010000173.1:0-3732 GCA_035283825.1 Candidatus Brocadiales bacterium
TGGGGTATATAGGCCACGTGGGCCACACCGATGAATTGCAGAAGATGGTGTTCACATACGGAGTAGAAGGGGATATCCTTTAATAGTACAATCTCATCGTGGTCCTCCGATTTCAGTACCTTTATCTCCTGTTTGGCATCCTTTCCGATGCCAGAGTATATCTCCTCACACATGGAGGCCACCCTTCTGGGGGTGTCTTTCAGGCCGGGTCGGTCAGGGTCCTCCCCTATACCTTCCAGGAAGAGTCGTACTGCCTGGATTAGCTTCTTCGTGTCCATTTCTTGGTCTCCCTTTCCACCTAAGGCGGACAGGCAATCCGTTAAGATACGATGGACGTGGTTACAATAGTCCATAGTCTCTTAGGGCCTTGCCCAGTCTGGTCTCATTTTCTTTACTCATCTCGCAGAGGGGCATCCGCAACTCTCCGTTGAGCCGCCCCAGGAGACGCATGGCTGTCTTTACTGGAATGGGGTTAGTCTCAATAAACATTGCCTTACACAGGGGGAAGAGTTTGTGATGCAGCCTGACGGCCTCTGAGGCGTCCCCCTTCAGGAAACTATCCACCAGCCGGGCAGTATCCCCGGGGACTATATTGGCCGCGACGGAGACTACCCCCTTCCCTCCCAGGGAGAGGATGGGGAGGGTGAGTGAGTCATCCCCCGAGAGTACCGTAATCTTGCACAACCTGAGGATGTCGCTGACCTGGTCAAGGCTTCCGCTGGCCTCTTTTATGGCGACTACGTTCTTGAACTCTCCCAGCCTGGCTACCGTCTCTGGAGAGATGGATACCCCCGTCCTGGAAGGCACGTTGTAAACCACTATGGGGATATCTACCCCCTCGGCCAGGGCCTTATAGTGGCGATAAAGCCCCTCCTGGGTAGGTTTGTTATAGTAGGGGGTGATGATTAGGGCCGCATCGGCCCCTGCCTTTTTGGCGTAGTGGGTGAGCCTGAGGGCCTCCCTGGTGCTGTTGGAGCCTGTACCGGCGACTACGGGGATACGGCCCCTGACCTGCTGGACTACCTCCGAGATGACCCTTTCGTGCTCCTCGTGTGTGAGGGTAGCAGATTCTCCCGTGGTGCCACAGGGAGAGATGGCGTTTGTGCCCTCCTTTATATGGAATTCAACCAGTTCTTTTAATTTCCCGAGGTCTACTTCACCATTCCGGAAAGGTGTAACCAAGGCCACTATGGAACCACTTAGCATCATATACCTCCTATATATAAATATATATAATTGAGACCCTTGTGAATCTCTTACTTATCCAGTTTATAGGCAGTCCTTTCGGCCAGCAGGCCGTGCCTGTAAATGAGTTCCTTCATCTCCTCTACGGCCCTTTTTATCCCCACGAATACGGCCCTGGAGACGATACTGTGGCCGATATGGAGTTCCTCTGCGCCCAGTTCCTCAACGATGGGGCCTACGTTGTGGTAGTTGAGGCCGTGGCCGGCGTTTACCCGTAGACCCTCCTCTCTGGCCAGGAGGGCTCCCTGGCGGAGCCTGGCTAATTGAGCAAGGCGGAGTCCCTCCGAGGGGGCATTGGCGTAAGCCCCTGTATGGAGTTCCACTAATTCTGCGCCTGCCTCACTTGAGCCCCGAATCTGGCCGGCTTCGGGGTCTATAAAGAGGCTTACCAGGATGCCGTTGTCCTTAAGTCTCTTTATCAGGTCTTTCAAGGTCTCCTCCTGAAGTACCACGTCCAGTCCCCCTTCGGTGGTGACCTCCTGTCGTCTCTCGGGTACCAGTGTTACCTGGTGAGGTCTTGTAGAGGCGGCTATTTCTACTATATCAGAGGCGGTAGACATTTCCAGGTTCAATTTGGTAAAGATGGTCTCTTTTAGTAATCGCAGGTCTCTTTCCTGGACGTGCCTTCGGTCTTCCCTGAGGTGGACGGTAATGACGTCGGCGCCGCCTTGCTCTGCCAGGAGTGCGACGGTGACGGGGTCTGGCTCGCAGGTCTTCCTTGCCTGTCTGAGGGTGGCAACATGGTCAACGTTTACGCCGAGTTTGGTCATTTCTTGACCTCTTCTTTCTCCTGGAAATCAAGGTGTACCTCTGGCAGTGCCTCTTCCAGTTCCACCTGAGGGGGGAGGATGCACCTGAGGGGGCGTTTGTAAGGCCCTGGTGGTTCCAGCCCGCTCACGTCTATGTAGACCTCTGGGGGACTGAGCTTGTCCAGGGTCAATTTTGGCCCCCTTACTTTAATATCTATGTCTTCCTCCTGCAGTTTTATCTTGTGAGGGGAATCGGGGGGTCGGAGGAGCTTAATCTTGACCTTCTGGAAGGTCTTGTTGCCGGGTTGTTCGGTAAGCTGTAACCAGACATTAATTTGTTTATCACATTTTACCGGGACCTCTACGGTCTCGCCATTGCGATGTAATGTTACCCTTTGTTCCAGTGGCACCCTCCAGGGGAAGGTGCGGTTCTGGTCGGTGGTGAGGTTAGATACGTCTATGGTGGTAGTAGAGATGCCCTTTGCCTCCTTGAGGAGGCTGGTGGGGCCTGTTACCTGTACCTGGGAGGGATAGAAGAACTCCCCTGTCAGGGCGTATCCTGCGGCTGGTTCACCCTTTTTCTGGAGACTGACCGGGAGAGTCTTTTCCTCCAGCTTCCCCAGGGTTATACTTACCTTATCCGGATTCAGGGATTCCAGTTTTATCTCCGGGGGGAAGTTAAAATTCTTTTTGTCCAACGTCACCACTTCTTCCAGGAGGTCTATGGCTGGGCGTCCTTCGCCGGTAATCTCGCATCGGGCTACCAGTTCTTTGGTCCTGAGGAGTTCTGAGACGTAGTCAATGCCCTGTTTGGGTCCTTTGAGTTTGACCTTTATCTCGCGGGTGGATTGTTGGAGCAGGGTGTAGTCTGTGGGGTGGATTATCCGCAGTGGGATTTCGCAGGTAAGCTCTCCGGTGTACTTGCCGGTGGCATAGGACCACAGGGCTATGGCCATAGAGAGGGCCATGAGTTTGGCCCCCCAGTTGCCGAGGAGGGCCTCTCTAATCAAGACTGGTCTCCTTGTGGTTGTGGTCTGTGGGGCCTAGTAGTTGCTCCAGGGCCTTCTTCAGCCCCAGGGCGTCGTAGCCGCTTGTAAGCTGTCCCTTTACGGCCAGGGAGACGTTGCCCGTGCGTTCCGAGACTATGATGGAGATGGCGTCTGTCTCTTCCGTGAGGCCGAGACCGGCCCTGTGCCGGGTGCCCAGTGCCTTGTCTACGTCGGGGCTGTCGCTGAGGGGCAGGAGGCATCCGGCGGCGGCCAGCTTCTGTCCCTGTACGATTACTGCCCCATCATGCATGGGGGAACCTGGCCAGAAGATGGTGTTTATAAGGTCGCTGGAGAGGTCGGCATTGATGCGGGTTCCCCCCTCAATGAAGTTGTCTAACCCGACCTTCCTCTCTATGGCGATTATTCCGCCCAGACGGTTTTTGGATAGGGCGGCGGCCGCCTTTACCACTTCCTCTATTGCAGGGGTTTCTGTCCTGAAGAAGGCCCCAAGTAAGGGGTTTTGCCCCAGCCTTACCAGCGCCCGCCTGAGTTCTGGTTGGAAGAGGATGATGAAGGGGATGGTGACCCAGGGCAGGAACTCGGTTAGCAGCCAGTCCACTGTGTAGAGTTGAAATTTCCTTATGATGAAAAGGAGGGCTACGGTGGCAATGACCAGTGAGAAGACCAGTCCCCTTATGATGCCCACTCCTCTAGTGCCTTGCATAAAGCCAAGGACAAAATATAGCATC
>DATETB010000174.1:0-6619 GCA_035283825.1 Candidatus Brocadiales bacterium
GAATACGACGTAGTGGTGGTAGGGGCAGGGCCTTCTGGGGCGGCGGCGGCAAAGGGACTAACCCAGAACGGCCTGGGGGTGCTGGTGGTGGAGAGAAAGAGGCTCCCCAGGTACAAGATATGCTCCGGACTTATCAACGAGAAGTCCCTTAAGCTCACCCAGAAACACTTCGGACAAATCCCAGAGGAATGCTATTGCAGGCCAAAGATAATAAAAGGGGTGCGCCTCTGGGAGAATACGGAAAAATACACCAACTGGCCCTTCGGGGGGAAGGAAGGGGCGCCTAACGTCTGGCGGGCACAGTACGACAAATTCCTTATAGATCGCTCGGGGGCAGAGGTAAGGGACGGGTGTCTGCTAAAGGACTTTAAGGTTAATGGTAGAGAGATAATACTTTATTGTCAGGATGAGAGAGAGGGGGACACAGAGATACGTTGTAAGTATCTGGTGGGGGCGGAGGGGAGCCTGTCATCTATAAGGGCCAAATTGAATCCCCAACTGGAGAAGGAATGTCTCTGGTTCCTGGCCTACCAGAACTATTACGAGGGGGAGTGTAACCTTGACCCCGAATGGTATCACGGATTCCTTGACCCAGGGCTGGGGGAGATATACGCATGGTTTAACGTGAAAGACGATTTTATTGTCTTTGGCACCTCGGTCAAGAGGGGGGAGAAATTTGGGCCTTACCTCAAGACCTACACCGAGTTCCTGCAGGAGCATTTTGGATTGAAGCTGGGGAGGCTGGTAAGGAAGACTAGTTGTCTGGGTACAAACCTCTGCGCCACGGGAAATTTTTATCTGGGTAGTGGTAACGTACTCCTTGTGGGGGAGGCCGCAGGGTTTCTGAACATGTTCGGTGAAGGCATATCCTCTGCCCTGGCTACCGGGCTACTAGCCGCCCAGGCCATCAACGAAGCAGTAGGGGCTGAAAATATTCAGCCCTTACAGATTTACACCGAGCTTACAAAGCGCGAGCAGAGGGAAACCCTTACCTCCTGGAAGCTGGCCAATAGGATAGCCCACAGACGGTTATTATTGGAATAAGTGGTAGAGTGCGTCTAGATGCACCCTATATGGTTTTCTACTTTAATAAGACTTGTAATCTGCATAATTTCCTCCCATTTAAGTCTCTAAGCACGCTCCTCTCGTTTGTGGAGATTTTGCCCCTGAAAAGGAAAGTCCTTTTAGAAACTAGTCATGAGTAATAAAATGTGTTAAGCTAATGCCAGTTAAAATTATATGAGAATCTATCTGGATGTCTGCTGTCTGAATAGACCGTTTGACGACAATGCTCAGGACAGGATACGTCTTGAATCAGAAGCAGTTCTTGCCGTTCTCAAACGCCATCAAGATAGAAGCTGGAGTTTATTAGGCAGTGAAGTGATTAACTTTGAGATATCTCAAATACCCGATGACGAAAGAAGACAGAAGGTCATGTTATTATCTGCGGTATTGCAGTCTTGCATCATTGTTGATGTGAACGCAGAAAAGCGGGCAATTGAACTTGAAAAACTAGGCTTCAGGTCTATTGATGCCCTTCACATTGCTTGTGCCGAAAAAGGTAAAGCGGATGTCCTACTAACTACAGATGATGATTTATTACGCAGGGCTTTACAATACAAAGAGGGTTTGAAGGTAAGAGTAGAAAACCCGGTTAAATGGTTAATGGAGGAGATTGAAAGGTGAGTAAACAGGCATTTCAGACATGGAGTCCCAGCAGTATAAGAAAATTGGGTTTAAAGGCCCTGGCTAAAAGCCTTGGACCTGTTGGAATGGCCCGTTTTATTCAACAGTATGAGACAGGATCGGGGGACTACACAAAGGAAAGAGTAAAGTGGCTTAAAGATGTGGATGTTAAAACAGTCGTAGAGAAAATAAGGGGCAGGCGTAAGACAAAATAGATATACTTACTGACTAGAACCCCTAACACACGGATTAGTAGCCGCAACCCTTCGGGCTGAGCAGTTCGGCCCTGAGCTCACTGCCGAAGGGCCTCAGGGCCGAAGCCTTTAGGTTGCGTTATTTCTCGTCCGCCTAAGGTGGACTAAAGCCTGCGGCTACTAAGTATCCTGGTTACCTCATCCACCTCAAAGGTGGGAAAATCCTTTAGCCGTCCATCCTCCATTAGTTTCAGCCCCCTGGCCTTTTCTACAAGACAACCTATGTCCTCGGCCCGTATCCCCTCTGCCTTCAGGGCGGAGAGTACCTTATTCCTGTCCCGCTTGGCCACCGCAATAAGCAGGGACCCGGAGGCTATAGTGCCCAGCGGGTCCAGTCCGTAATAGGAACAAAGCCTCTGTGTCTCTGGAAGGACGTGTATCCTTTGTCTATCCACCTCAGCCCCCAGGCCGGCAATCCCTGCCATCTCCCGTATGCCAGTGGCTAGTCCCCCTTCTGTGAGGTCGTGCATGGCATGGACCTTTGCCGTCTTTACTGCCGTAAGGGCCTCTTTGACTACGCTGATTCCTGGCTCAAGTAGAAATCTTTTTGCCCTCTGTACGAAGGCCCTGCCAAAGTGGGTTACTAGCTCCCTTGATTTCTCCCTGGCTAAGAGGGCCGTGCCTTCTATTGCTACGCCCTTTGTTAGGATAATCCTATCCCCTGGCCTGGCATTGGTCTTCAGGACGAGTCTATCCCTGGCCACCTCGCCCAGCATATGCCCAATCAATATTGGTCTATCAAGCCCAGGGGTTACTTCCGTGTGTCCTCCAGAGAGGGCTACCCCCAACTCCTTTGCAGCCCGGGCCATATCGGCAAAGATGCCCCTTACCAGCCCCTCGCCTGTCTTTCCTTCGGGAAGGAGTAAGGTAGCAAGGAACCACTTAGGTTCAGCCCCCAGGGTGGCTATGTCATTGGCATTTATGTGTACGGCATACCAGCCTATACGTTCGGTAGCGTAGGTAATGGGGTCACTCTTGGCCACCAGGTACCTGTCCCCAAAATCAATAACTGCCGCATCCTCCCCCACAACGGGTCCTATTACTAAACGCCTATCTTTAGCCCCCGTATATTGCTCAAGGAGTCTGGCAAGGAGTTTAGGGTCTGGCTTCCCTATAGGGAGGCATTTCATGGAGAACTTTCCCGTTTTTTCTCCCTTACTTCTGGTTTGCGCTTCAAAGGAGAGTCGCCCAATGGTCCTGATGGCTTTGATTCTAGCTCAAACTTTCCCCTCTTGTGTTCATACTTGGGATTGTTAAGTTCAGCCACACGGACTATGTATTCCTGCGTGGTTATAGAGGTGTACCAGTGGCCGTTATACCTGGCCCAGGTGGTAGCCCCCACAAAGAGGCCCAGCAACAGGACTGCGTAGAGGGCATAATGGACGTTGCCCCTTGCCCCTCCCACCTTCATCTCCAATGCCCCCGGTACGGGGCAGACATTAAGACAGTCGTAACAGTGCCAGCATTCGGGGGAGATTTCCACCTTTACCTTATCTACGGGCAGGAGTACAGGACACGCCCTCCTGCAGGCCCCGCAGTCAATACACTTCAGCTCATTCCGTGTCACCCTGAACCCGAAGGGGTTATTAAAATGCAGGAAGCCCAGGAATGCGCCATAGGGACACAGATACCTGCACCAGAAATTCTTGGTGACAAAGGACAAACCAACCAATACAGACAGCACGATGAGGGTGTTTGGGGCCATATTGGTGAAAAACTGGAGCATCTTTATATCTGCCACCCTGATGTAAGGCACTTCTCTATAAAATCGTTCCAGAAAACTCCCGTCCAGCTTTACCAGTATCTGGTAGAGGAAGAAGAAAAGCATTAAATACTTCAGGCTCCTCAGTGCCCAGTCGGCTGCCTTCGGCAGGGAGTAGTTCTTCCCCAGTACCCGTTTGCCACCCTTCCATAGCCACTCCGAGAGGGTACCCACGGGGCACATCCAACTGCAAAAACCCCTGCCTATAAAAAAGGACGTCAAAAGCACTGTGGAGAGGATGACAAACCCTGCGGGATGGACGGGGTCGATCTTCCCGGAGACTAGAAAATACTTAAGCCCTACGAGCGCCCCTATCGGCAGGAAGGCCTCTACGCCAGGGGGTCTGGCCGTATATGGGAGCGTACCGCCTGACTTACAATACTCCACAAAGAGATAAAACTTGTAACCGAGGAACAGGACAGAGATGAAGAAAAAAAGCTGTACAGCCCAGCGGGCCCTCTGGGAGTTCAGTTTCAGGTTACGGATATAACTTGTGATGTCTTTTAACAAATATATCTCTCCTTCCAAAATAATTACAATATGTAGTATAAGACATGTTTTTCGGGATAGTCAAGGGCGGTTAGTCCCTGAGTAGGGGCAATTCATGTTGAAAATCCGCCTCAGGCGGGAATTGCCCCTACAGCTTACCATTTGAAAGCCTGGCAGAAACCTGTTAGAATTTGATTAAAGGTAGGGGCATCCGTCTAAGGCGGACAACGTACCCCTACTACCGATTACTGATAGCCAAAATCTGTTATGCATTATCAACCCCTTAGCATAGTCTTAGCCTTATTCGTCATCACCCTGGTTCATACCGTTGAGCCGCATCACTGGATGCCCTTTGCCCTGGTGGGGAAGGGGCAGAAGTGGTCTATGACAAAGACCCTGACCATAACTGCCGTGAGCGGGCTGGGCAAATCCCTGGTGAGCGTAGCCCTGGGGTTTGGGGTGGCCTTCCTGGGACTCCAGGTTACCAGGTACGTGGGAGGCGGTGAGGTATTAACTAGCAGTTTGCTGATACTGCTAGGTCTGGGTTTTATTATCTTTGCCAAAGACCACAAGCACGGCAGTACCTCTACTAATCCTGTCCTTTCGGATAAGGCCGCGGCACTTTCCCTTTTTACTATGGCCATTTTATCACCGTGCGTGGAACTCCTCCCCATGTTCCTGGTCGCCAGTACCTTTACGTGGCCGGTACTGCTCCTCATGGCCCTGGCCCTCACCCTGGCCAATATCCTGGGGATGGCCTCCCTGACTGCCCTGGCCTACAAAGGGATAAAGGTACTTAATATAGCGTGGCTTGAAGATTACGAGAGACAGATAATTGGTTCGTTATTAATCCTCACTGGTTTGGCCCTTATCATGTATCATCATTCCTGATGGAAAAAGAAGGCCTGAGAAATATACCCTCTGTTCATGAATTAGTAGAAATTGTAGCGTGCGACCTTGCGTCGCACGAATGCAGCGAGGGCTCGGCAAGCGTGTCAGACAAGCTGACACGCTACACCTATCCCAGGGGTCTAATCGTCTCTACAGTTCGGGAGGTCCTTGAAGACCTGAGGGGGCGGCTGAAAGCAGGGGCAATTCATGAATTGCCCCTACCTGATGCCGTTGTCTCCCTGGTAAAGGCCAGGCTTATGAAGAAGGTCAATCTCTCCCTGCAGAGGGTAATAAATGCCACGGGGGTTATCATCCATACCTGCCTGGGGCGTTCACCCCTACCCGTAAAGGCCCTGGAAGACGTCCAGGAACGGGCGAAAGGTTACTGCTACCTGGAGATGGATCTGTCCACGGGGAAGAGGGCGCCCAGGGGAGAGTACCTGGAGACGCTGATTTGCACCCTGACGGGGGCAGAGGCAGGGATGGCAGTAAACAATAACGCCGCCGCAGTCCTCCTTGCCCTGGACACGCTCGCCAGGGGTAAAGAGGTCATCGTCTCCCGCAGTCAACTGGTAGAGATAGGCGGCTCCTTCCGTATGCCTGAGGTAATGGAGAAGGGTGGGGCCATCCTCAGGGAGGTGGGCACTACCAATAAGACCTACCTTGCCGACTATGAGAAGGCAATAACCCCCAACACGGCCCTCCTCCTCATGGTGCATCCCAGCAATTTCAGGATGGTGGGCTTTACGGCCGAAGTGGGTATAGCAGAGTTAGTAGCCCTGGGGAGGGAGCACGGCCTCCCCGTAATGTATGACCTGGGCAGTGGGGCCTTGATTGACTTTGCCTCCTACGGCCTTTCCCACGAACCCACCGTCCAGGAGAGTGTGGAGGCGGGGGTGGACATTACCACCTTCAGCACGGATAAACTCCTGGGAGGTCCCCAGGGGGGGGTGATAGTTGGGAAGAGGGACCTTATTAATCTTATGAAAAAGAACCCCCTGACCAGGGCCCTGAGGATGGGCAAGCTATCTATTGCGGCCCTGGAGGCAACTCTGGGATTGTACGCCAATAAGGAAACCCTTACAAAGACCCTACCCATCCTGGAGATGATTGCCCGTCCTATAGAGGAGATAGAGGAGCAGTGCCGGGAATTTGTCCAGGAACTCTCTGGGACGACCCCTGGAGTAGAGATCTCCGTAGAAGAGGGCTTCTCTACCATAGGTGGAGGTTCTCTCCCAGGCGAGGAGATACCCACCCGACTCCTGTCCATAAATCCCAGACCTCGCAGCGCCCAGGAACTGTCTGATACGCTGCGAATGAACGTACCCTCTATCCTGGGAAGGATAGAGAGGGATAGGGTACTCCTTGATTTACGCACCGTGAGGAACAAAGAGGAATCAGGGGAGATACTCTCCGCCCTGGTCAGGTGCTATCAGGAACCGAAGAGTTCCAGGGTTTAAAAGTTCAAGGGTTTAAGAGTAAGAAGGTTAAGGATTCAAGTGAAGAGGGCTGTAATTGGTACCGCAGGGCACATAGA
>DATETB010000175.1:0-3222 GCA_035283825.1 Candidatus Brocadiales bacterium
TTCATAACATAGCCAGTAAAGTAAAATGGTTATAAGGGTAAACCACCAGCATAGAACTGATAAAGATATTCCAAGCAAAATAAGGAAATTACCTAAGTAAAGCGGATGCCTAACAATAGAGTACATCCCTGTGGTGTTCAAGACGTCGGAGACCTGTTTTGTTGTATTCCGACTAGATGTCCTTCTGGGTGTACAGCCTATAGTATAGATGCGAATGCCTAAGCCCAAAAGAGAGATACCCAGGCAACCCATCTCCCATATATGACCAGGATACACAAAGTCTCTCACAGCTGGGAGAAACAACATGACTAGAAATAGAGGTACCATAGAACCTCTATATCTAAAAAGCCAGCTTCCTTCTTTTACGATTTGTTCTCTTAATTCCATCCCTTTCGTTCCACCTATGGCAAATTTGAAACCAGCACAAGCCTTGCCTTGTGAAGACCCTGGAGTTCCGCTACTTTGAATAGAGTGACCCCCCCTGTAGAGGTCAGTCCATTATAATCCGCCTCTGCCATAAGGCAATAGACCTTTCCAGGAAGGCTTACGGTGGCAGGGCTACCCCCGGCCCAAAAAGAGACCAGTTCCTCCTCAGAAGAGATAGCCTTGGGATGGGATTTCGTATAGTAGACCTGGGCGGGTCTGAAGATCCTGTACACTGCCCAGGGGGCGCTTGGTTCCATAAGCCCCTTCAATTCCTCACAATAGGCCCGCTCTGACCGATTTTCCTTCTCCCAGGGGAAGAGGAACCTGTTATAGGACATCTGGAAGCTGGAGGTGATGAGGAACGTAAAGACGAAGAGCACCTCCCACTGCTTATCCCTGAAAATCTGCCGTACTGCAAGAGAAAGACCAAGAAGCCCCACACCCATTGCCCCAATAATAAAATAGGAAAGGACTAGCTTATGGGTATGTAGCCCAAAGAATATCCAGGCAGAGAGGAGGCCAAGAAAGGGGGCCAGGCCCCAGCAAAGGGCCATTTTAATAGACGTCCACTCCCTCAGGACGGGGCGTCGTATGTAACCCCCGCAAAAATGGGCCAGGATGAGGGCCTCGGCAGGGTATAAGGGGAGGACATACCTGCTGAATTTCTGGAGGATTATAGAAAAAGTAATGAGTATCACAAAGAGCCACGTCCATAGAAAGTCCCTCTGGGGTACTCCAGCCCCCCTCTCCTTCCAATAGGCGTAAAAGGCAAAAGGGAGGAGGATAGACCAGGGTGAGCCGTCCACAAATATCGCAGAGAAATAAAAGAGGAATTTGTCAACCCCCAGGGGGGTAGTCACCTGGGAATTAAATTGCCCAAAGAGCCCCTCCATATAGGACCTTCCTACCGTTAGATAGGCCGGGAGTAGCCACAGGGTTATGGGGACTGCTGATAAGAAAAGTCCCAAGACGGGCCTGGTCTCCAAAAATCGTCTTAACTCTCCCCTCCTCCAGAGAAAGACCAGCACCGTAGTACCTACCAGGATGAAGGCTATCGGGCCTTTTTCTGTAATGGCGGCCAGCCCCAACAGGACCCAGCCCCAGGAGAAATAACTGGCAGGGGTGACTCGCCGGGTCGCCCCTATGTTCACCTCGGAGTATCCGAAATAAAAGGCCGTTAATGAGGCCGTAATGAAGAAGGTGAAGGGGACGTTCAGCCTGGCCATACAGCTAAAGTTGTGGAATTGGGGCAGCGTGGCCAGGATTGCCGCACCTAAGAAACCCGCGTCCGCATCAAAGAGTCTCTTCCCCAGGTAGTAGGTTAACAACATGGTCCCCAGCCCGAAGAGACAGGCCGTAAGCATTGCAATAAACGGCGTAACGTCGCCGTGGGGGAGGCTGAGGAGGGCCTCTAGCCAAAAGTACAAGGGTGGCTCCCCATAATAGGGGTCTCCGTTATGATGGAGGGCGAACCAATGCCCGTCCAGCAGCACCTCTCTGGCCACCTGGGCGTATTTAGGCTCGTCTGTCCCCGTGAGGTCTCTCCACCATAAGTTGGGGAGGTACAGTACTGCCCACATGGCTATCGTCAGGAGTACATAAGAGCGGTTGCTTCCCGTAATGAATCTTTTAGTCATATCTTGTCGTTATCCTCTCAATGGAGAGACGTCGTTAATATCCTTCCCCGTCCGTTTCTCAACGATACATTTAATAATGAGGGCATGCCCTTTAACGAACTTGGACAGCAATCGGTCTTCAAGGCGTGATATTTTATACATAAAAGGGAAGATAATGTAACGGTATAATTTAAAAAAGAAAGACCTGTCTGCGTCCCGGAGGCTTGCCTGGGAGGCATAATCCTTCTTGACCAGGAGCAGCATGAGCTTTAACGCCTCCAAGAATACCTCTCCCAATAGAGTAACGGCATACCGCACCTCCACCACCCTTACGTTGTGCCTCTCCAAAAGTCCCTTTAAATCGTCTAAGGTGTAACCGTTTCTGACGTGGTACTCTGGCGAACCTTTCTCCTCGTGAAAGAGTTTGTGGAGCCGGGTACTGCTTAACAGGCCGTCTCTGGAGGGGACGGAGATGACCAGCAAGGACTTATCCCTTGCTATCCTGCAGAGTTCACTGATTACCCTCTCGTCCTCTTCTACATGCTCAAGGACGTCTGCCAGGAGGGCCTTTTCTATTGTATTATCCTTAATGGGGACGTCCGTAACGCTCCCGCAAATAAACGTGGCGGGCACGTTATCCCTGGCGAGGCCGAGAGAACGCCTGTCGGCATCAATCCCGCAGCACCGTGCCCCATTTTCGGCAATCCTCTCGGTAAAATAACCCGCCCCACAGCCCAGGTCCAGGATGAACTCCCCCTCTCTTAGCTCAAGCATTTCCAGCAGGTGGGGCTCCCTTAATCTTGCGTATAAGGAATAGGTATGGGGGTTCATCTGGTATCGCTATTGAGAAAAATTGTGAATTGGAAATTGTAAATTTAAAATTTTAAATTTCCAATTCACAATTTACAATGTCTTTCCTTAAGGTCTGTTGGAGAGGAGCAGGAGCTTGCTCCCATGACTACCCGGCCTCTGAAACTCCTTTACCTTGTAAACATTTGCCTTATAGACATCGGCCTCCGACCCCAGAGAAAGGAGGGCTTCTTCATCCGTAAGGCAATAGACCCTCTCACTGGAAGAGAAGAGGTTCAAAAACTCTCGTTTGTAAGAGAGCTCCTTAACCCTGCCTTTCATGTACCAGACGTAATCTTGATTAAACGATTGGTAAGTGGTCAGGGAGGCG
>DATETB010000176.1:0-8967 GCA_035283825.1 Candidatus Brocadiales bacterium
CCCCTCCTTGGTAAAACCACTCCCGTGGCAGGGGCACTTGAATTTATTCTCCCCCTCCCACCATACGGGCGTACAGCCCAGGTGGGTGCACTGGCCAAACAGGGCGTAAAAACCCTCGCCCTCTCTTACTATCCATACCCTATACCCCTTCTGGAACCTCGTGCTTACTACACCTACCGTATACTCCCACGGGTAACCTGCTTTAAAGGTCATAGGGGGCTCAAAGAGACACCGTGGGAAGAACAACCTCATAAAGGAGACCATCCATGTAGACAGGAAGAGGGCAAAACCTGCCCAACCCAGCTTTAAAAGAAAGGAACGCCGGCCCCCTATCCCCAGCCCAATTTTCCTTTTAAGGGGGCCAGCTTCCACAACTACAGCTTTCTCGTCCACCTTCGCCGTATTCGTCTCCACGAACAATCTCCTTCAGTGTCTATCCTTAGAGTTTTATATCAAAGGAAGGAGCTGGATTATTGAATGAATCCATTACTTCAGTCCTTGTATATCTTCTCCACAACTGAGAGGCTCCGCCTCTCGTTTCCATCCCTCTTCCGGCGCCGATACCTTCTTGGGGGCCACTCCGAGATACTGGCAATCAAAATCCACAAACTTCTCTAACAACCTCCCCAGGGTTATAAAGTAGTCCATGTGCGAACTAACCGAAAGGGTCAAAGCAAAGGCCCCTGCCCATATGCCAATATGTCCTTCCATGAATTTGGCCTGGGCCTCACGGCAGAGGTCAGCCTTGTCTTTCTCACCCTTTTTTATTGCGTGGTATTCCTTAAAGCAGAGGACGTACATGAACTCCAGCTCAGTCCCTATAAAGTCCGCCAGTTCCTTTTGTTCATCTGAGAGACGGAAACCGAAGGCATTGTAAAAGCCCTGGATGTCTGCCAGGTCCTGGCTCTTCATAAAGACGTGGGAAGAGGTGTAAAACGTCTCATGATGGGGACACAGGAGTCCCATGGAGAATATCCTGTTGTAGCCTCCCTCCACCTCCCTCAGTCCGAGGGGGGCTATTTCACTCTCCATGGCCTCACAGAGGGCCTCCACAGATTGCAAGAGTCCCTCTCCCAGGCAGGCGGCCGAACCCTTTAGCTCACTGGAGGTGTCGCCTGTCTTTATCTCCCCCAGTACCTCTTCGGTGGGATAGGCAAAGCCCCTGGACAGGATGCCATAGAAACTGCTCCTGGCCACGGCCTTTTGGGCCCTCTCTTCGTCAGGGGATTCTTTCACCACAACCTCTTTCCCAGCTTCTTGCATCAACGTCTCCTTTGTATAGTAGCCGTAGCTCCGCCAGAGGCGGATCCGCCTAAGGTGTGACTTTAGGTTGCGTTATTTCTCGCCCGCCTGAGGCGGGCGGCTACGGGTATTTTTAAGTAACATTCAGGTACTTCTCATCCCTGACGAGCACGGCCTCGTTGATGGGTACCCTCATAATCTCCTTATGCTCCTTGCCGTAGGCAATAATGGTATCTGCAGTGACCTCGTAGCAGTTGATGAGCTTCTGCGTTACACCAAAGAGTTGCAGTACGGCCAGGAGTTCGTGGGAAGGCTTGGTGTACTTGGCAATGGCCTCGTCCACACCAGGGCCAAACATCTGATGGAGATAGCCCCTGGGCGCCCACCTGGGCGGTATATAATACACGTTAGGCTCAGTCCCAAACTGGGGATACAAGGGCAAGGCCACCTTCTCCTTCCTCACCAGGTAATGGACAGGGCTATCCGGGTCATCCACCCAGCCCTGCAGTCTTATCTTTCCCACACAGGCTGATATACAACGGGTGACCATGGGGTCTCCCTCGCTCATGGGGTCTTTCCCCTCCAGCCTGGGATAACAGGCTATACATTTCTCAGAGACCCTGGTCTGCCCGTTGAACATAGGTTTCTTATAGGGACACTGCTCTACGCACTTCCTGTAGCCCCTGCAGCGGTTCTGGTCTATGAGGACTATCCCGTCCTCTGGCCTCTTATAGATGGCCTTCCTGGGGCAGGCCGCCAGACAGGCAGGGTAGGTGCAGTGGTTACAAATCCTCTGCAGGTAGAAAAAGAATATCTGGTGTTCAGGGAGCATGGCCCCTTCCTGTACGCCATTAACGGTCTTGGGGGAACGGTTGGCGGTATCTTCAAAGAAGTTAGGGGCGCGCCATTCCTTATCCTCAGGGACGTATCCCAGGGCCTGTTGTCCGCTGGCGTCAATCCTCTTGCCGGCGGCCTCAAATAGGGTCTCCCCTTTGTACTTTCCATGGGGAGAATCATGTGCCTTACTGCCGGCATCCCAACCTGGTTGCGGGCCAAGGAGCTGGAGGGCCTTGGAGTCCCAGGACTGTGGGAAGCCTCCAAAGGGCTTGGTCTCCACGTTGTTCCACCACATGAACTCCTGCCCCTTAGAGAAGGTCCAGGTGCTCTTACAGGCCATGGTACAGGTCTGACAGGCTATACAACGGTTTATATTGAAGACCGCAGCGAATTGTCTCTTTGGGCGGGCGGCCTCGTACGGGTATTCCATCTCCCGCCCTAGCTGCCAATTGTAAACCTTTGTCATTAGATTCCTCCTGAGATTAAACGTGCGAGACAAGCTCGCACGCTACATAGTTGTATCTAGGTAATGAACTTGCCGGCGAGGTAGTTCTTCATGGCCTCGTTTTCATGGGCCGGGGTGAGGCCCGTCCTGGCAGGCTCCCAAGAACCCCTGCCGTCTATACCACCATCCTCGGCCTTGCATATCCTTATCAAGGTCTCCTTGGGACATGTATTGGGGGCATGGACGTCTATCTCAAAGCCCTTGCCAATCCCTTGTCCCAGGATGTTCTTCCTCACCAGACTGTCAGTCATCATGGTAGGCTGTAGCCAACCTCTGGTTAACGACTGCTGAGAGCCGTAACGGAAGTTAGACTGATAACCTGTGTCAGCCGTAACGGCCCTGCCGTCTGCCCTGGTCTCATGTGCCTTCACCGTCTTCCAGAGGGACATGAATGCTGAATGTTTCATCATGGTCACCCCTCTGGGGTAAGCCGGGTTGTATTTAACCCTTAGCATCAAGCGGGCCACCTTGTAATTGGGGTCGTCGGGTTTCCAACCCACGTAGGGCCTGTCATCAGGGTTGGCGTCCGCATATACATAGTCGCCGTCATTGATGCCCAACTCCCTTGCATCTTCTGGGTTCAGATGGATTTGGTGCTCACCCACCCCTGGGGTCCTCTTGTCCATACGGTAGGGGTCTCCGTAGTTGCTGGCCCAGATTAGGTTCCAGTCTGAGTTGCTCCAGGAGGAGTGCACAGTGTGCCGTGTCTTTGGAGTTAGGCAATAGAAACGATAACCCTTCTCCCAGAGGAAGTTCTTGGTCTTCTTTACCTCTTTCCAGGACATCTTCACGTTCCTTACAGACCGCTCATCGGCACTGGTGGCGGTCAGAGGTATACCGTAATCATTGGGCCTTATGGCCGAATGGGTGGCCACAATGACGTTGGGCAGATAGGGCGTGGCCTCCACTGGTTCACGGAAGACTATGAGGTTCTCTCCGTACTCAATGAACTCGTCCTCGTCCCTGTAGAACTCAAGCCTTCCAGTCTTGTTGTAGAAGGGCTTGGATTCTTGAATCTGCTCCCAACCCGTTATCCTCGGGTAGGTACGGAAGAGCATAAGGGCGCCACGGTCCTGCTTCAGCAGTTCGTCCGCCTTATAACCTTGTGTGGTAATACAGGCGTCAAACATCCGCTGTATGTATATCTCTGTCTTCCCTTCCAGGATAAACTTCCAGTAATCCCTGTAACGGTTGTCCCCGGTAAGCTCCGCCAGCTTGCAAGCCACTCCCGCATATATCTCGCTATCTTGCTTAGTATCGTAAAGTGGTTTTATCCCACCCTTCCAGACCTGGAGGAAGGGGTTAGAGCATGAGGCGGTAAAATCTGGCTGTATTAGTTCCATCCAACTATGGACGGGGAAGACGATGTCCGAGACCTCACAGCTACCCGTCCACTCCCAGTCCTGGGCTACTATCATCTCCACCCTCTTATTGGTGTTGTAAACCATCTCATAGGCCCACTTGGCGTTATTGATGAGGTTCACGTTGGCAAACCATATAGCCTTGGTGGGAGTTGGCATGTGAGTCTGGCCAGTAAAAGACTTCCCCTTTACCTTCAGGATGTTGTCCTGGTAGTTCCAGTAGCAGACTTCTTCTGGTTTGAAGTACTTCTTTACCTTGATGTCCTCCACCTTGGCATTGGGGTCCAAGTTTACGTGGAAGGGGTCCTCTCCCATCATCACGTATGACCCTGGGAAGACGGAAATCTTGTAATTTCCTGCCCAGTGGCCGGGACCTCCGCCTGGCTTGCCGAAGTTGCCGGTGAGCGCCAGTATAAGGAAGTTGACCCTATCCTTTATGTCGCAGTGGAAGTAATGGTTGGTACCCTCGCCTGTATGAATCATGGCTGGCTTTATGGTGGCAAAATCCTTGGCCAGCTGTTCTATCATCTCCTTGGGGGTGCTGGTTATCTCCTGGACGGTGGCAGGGTCGTACTCGGCGCAGAGTTCTTTGTAGAGCTGGAACGAGGGTTTTACCTCTATCTCCTTGCCATCCGTAGTCTTGACCTTGAAGCTCCCTTCCAGGGCGGGGTCAATGCCCATAGCGGCCAAGTGTTTGCCAACGTCTTCCCTGGTTATCACCTTGGGACTGTTGCTCTTGGTGTCCCAGACCACAAAGTCACCCCATTCCTCTCTCATTTGTGGGTCTATAATTTGCACCTTCTTGCTGTAACCGGTGAGTTCCTTGTTCTTATAGCCAGAAATAATGTCTGCGGCCCGCAGAATCTTCAGGTTGTCCAGCCTCACCAGCAGTGGTAGGTCGGTGTATTGTTTTACGAAGTCCACCTCGTACCAGTTGTTCTTTATCAGTAGATGAACCACTCCCATCATGAGTGCCACGTCGGAACCTGGCCTTACTGGTACCCAATAATCGGCCTTCTGGGAGGCTGGGCTGTACTCGGGGGAAATATTTACAATCTTCCCACCCCTCTCCATTATCTCTATCCACCAGTGGGCATCGGGCATCTTGTTTTCCACCATGTTCTTTCCACTGAAGACCATGAGCTTGGCATGGCGGAAGTCGTTGAGGTCTGAGTCAAAGGTCTGTATGCCTGACACCATAGGATGCCCGGGACCCAAATCCCCGTGCCATGTATAATTTGACCAGTTACGCGCACCACCCTTGCCGTCATAAAGACCCAGCATATTGCAGAAGCGCACAACTGAACCGTAAATACGGGTCATCCCCAGGAATCCCATGCCTGGGCGGATCTTTATGCAACGGGCACCTGTGCCGTGAGCGGCCTCAATCATCTCCTCCGGATAGCCCTGCTTCCTGAGGAGTTTGGCACCCTCTTCACCCCCATAGGTGGACATTATGCGGAGCAGGCCCTTGGCCACCAGGGTGAAGGCGTAGTCCCAGGATGCCCTTACCCATGTATCCCTGTCCCTCTGGAAGTATTTCTCCTGGTTCTCTGGGGTATTGGGGTCAGGGAAGCCATTTTCTGCCCACTCCATCCAGCCCTTCCGTACCATGGGGTATTTTATCCTGTAAGGGCCATATACCCTCCTGACCAGCGTATATCCCTTAAGGCAACCACGAGGGTTCCACATCGGGGTGCATTTGTTACCATGGAGGTCTTCCACCAGGTGGCTGTCATAGTTCTGCTCTATCCTTGTTACGACGCCGTTTCTTACAAAGGCCTTTAATCGGCAGTTATGGGTATCGTTGGGTACACAGCAGAAGGTAAAGGTCCTATCATAGTAATACTGGTCCCTGTAGACCTTCTCCCAGTTTCTATCGGGATAGTGTTCAAGGGGGTTAGGAATCTCCGTCTGGGCCTCCAGGAAGCGGAGCTTCAGGCCCGTGGCCATAGCGCCTCCTGTGGCCATCCCTGTATATCTTAGGAAGTCGCGTCTGGAAATCTCCATTATCTCTTATCCTCCCTCTATGATTTATAGGGGCGACCCGACGGGTCTCCCCTGCACCAGTTTCCTGTAACGCTACATTTTTAATCTAAACCAGGTGGATACAAACTTTATACCGTCCCTGTCCTGACGGGCACCATCCCATACGGCAAAGGATACGGGGATGGCGGCGCCCTTTGAGAACTTTACGTCCCTGGCCTCCTGGGACTCCAGAGGACGCCTTAAGACCACCTGCCACTTGTTATCTGCCCAGTCACCTCTCCCCTGGACACCCTGCGAGCTGACGGGCTGGGACTCCAGGCTCCCAAAACCTACGGCATTCAGGTCTTCTACGACGGAGGGGCGGTGGTCACTGGAAAACAAGTTGCCTGCCGCACGACCAGCTAGGTAGGTCTTATCCTGTACCTCCTTGGGGAAATAATAGGTATCCACGTGCATGTTCGGGTAGACGTGCTTTATGTCGGTATAGGTGCCAGCGTCTGCCTGCCAGTCTCCCTTCCAGTGCCAGATGTTGACAGGAATCTCTAGCCCTGTCATGGTCTTGCCATTACCCATCCCTATGAAGGGGAACTCACCACTGGGGGAGAACTGTACGGCTGCACCGTCTCTAAAGGTCTGCGGTTGGGAATAGCCCATGTTCTGGGTAGCATCGTCCCACTCCAGGTGTATGGCCACATCCTTGCCGTTGTAGAGGGCACGGACCCGTACGTGCATGGGTAGAATCTCTGGCTGCCAGAGCCTGTTAAGGGGTATTTCGTATTCCCTGGCTGACTGCCAGACCGTAGCCTCGGGGTTATCGTCCGGGATATCCTCGTTAGTCTGGGTGGCCACTATGGTGGCGTCGGCCGGTGGGGTAGCCAACCTTACGTCCGGGTTCTTCAGGGACTGGACGTATTGGACTAATGACCAGCGGTCCGCATCTGAAAGCTGTTCACCGGAGAAGGCAGGCATTGGGGTGCCGCTCATCCCGGTGGCAAACCTCAAGTAAACGTCTCTGTTGGTATTACCACCCTTGAATACGCCTGTGGTAAAATCTCTCACCTTTATGGGCCTGCCCCAGTCGTCCACCTGCTCCTGGGCCGATGGACCGTCCCCTTTCCCAAGCCTCCCGTGGCACTTTATGCACCCCAGCTTCTCCTGCTCATAAACGGTCTTCGCCTTTGCAAGGGTCTCAGCGGCCATGGGCGGTTCGGAGGCAACGGTTAGCGGGTGTGGGGCCCCCCTGAGTTCAAAGAGATTGTAGGCCTTCCCCTCTTCTTCATCAAAATATACTGCGAGGGTCTTTATGTGTTGTATGGCGTTCCAGCGTTCATCGTCTGCGATATAGGCAAAGGAGGGCATGGCGCTCCCCGGGATACCATCAGCAACGGTCTTAAAGAGGTCGTCATCGGTGGGCATCTCTCCGGATGGGGTGGAGCGTAGCTTGAACTTGCCGCTCGTAAAATCTGCAGGTTTGGGGTACAGGAAGACGGCGGCTAGACCCTTGCCATCTCCTTTTTCTCCATGACAGCCCTGGCACCTCTTTTCAAAGACCCCCTTCCCGGCGCCTGCATCTCCCTTAGCAAAAACAGGGGTATGGCTGAGGGCTATCAACCCTAGACTAATCAGAAAGACAACTGCCCGTCTCGCATATCCCATAACTCCCTCTCCTTTTACCTAAGCAGGGGCAACTCATGTTGCAAATCCGCCTCAGGCGGGAATTGCCCCTACAACTTTGAGGACAGTTTATATTCTTCAATCGCCTTGCTTAACACCTGCACAAGTAGGTCACCTTCGGCCTCCCCATCCATGCAGAAGAAGGCCCCGCCCTCGGTGCAATATTGAAGAGACTGGGGCGTCCAGGAGTCAGCACTTACAACCACTGGCATCTCCGGGGAGATGGCCTTTATATCCTGGAGCGTGTCCGGGACACTGATTGTGCCGTCGGCCTCTTCTCTCATCACTACTGCAGAAAAACCTCCCCTGTTGGGAGTGGCCGATTCGGCTGAGCCCACCCGCCTGAGGTGGGAAGCCCTGCCACCTTCCCAAAGGGCCTGGAGTCCAGAAAATCTGTCCTCCACGGTCATGGTCTCATAACCTGCCTTGTTCAAGAGGGACTTAATCCTCTTCTGGTGATCCCTGTCACTATCCAGCACTAATATCTTTTCTCCCATGCAATCTCACCCAAATTATACATAACCTTTCCACCTCACCTTAGACACGGTAGCAATTGACATACCATTTAGGGAACATGCCTTAAGCCTTTTCTTAACGTCTTGAGAGTAAAGGGGTTGGTACAACTTCTGTGAGCACAAAACAAGACGGCCCTGTTACAACCCCGTTGGCAAGCTGTGGGGCGGCAGATGTAAGTGCTTAATAGTAAAAGACCTAGATGGGTATACTCTAGTATACATGTCTGTGTACTAAAGTGTGCGTTCTGTGTTAGGGGATTAGGGTAATCTACCTGAGACGTATAAGCTAGTAGGGGCATGTTGTCCGCCTGAGGCGGATGAAGGGGAGTTCTAAGGTAGGGGATAGGATAATTGGAAATTTTAAAATTTAAAATTTCCAGTTTCCAATTTACAATCCTTTTAGCCAGGGGGTCTCTATTTTGTAGTAACCTGAGGTGGGGAGTCCCGCATGGTCAGGACTTCGTCGGAAAGGCTCAGTTTCTTTATGATGCGGTGTAAGGCAGTCCTAGTTATACCGCTCTTTTCGGCCGCAAGGGTAATATTACCGTTACACCTCTTGAGGAGGTTCGTAAAGTATTCTCGCTGGAAGTGGCGGAAGACCTCCTCCTTAGCCTTATCGTAAGTGGCACTGCTAAAACCCTCGGCCTCTACTAACCATGGGAGCGGTTCCTGCCTGAGCAGGATGTCTGAAGGCTGTATATCTACTCCTTCTGCAACGAGCATGGCCCTCTGGATGACGTTCTCCAGTTCCCTGACGTTACCGGGCCAGTCATACTCCATTAAACGCCTGAGGGCGCCCGTGGTAAGACCCTTCTTATCTTCCCCTTCTGCCCATTTCTCCAGG
>DATETB010000177.1:0-11274 GCA_035283825.1 Candidatus Brocadiales bacterium
CCCCGAGATTGTTAAAGAGGGTGAGGTGGGGCTGGTAATTGACGACAGCCCGGAAAACCTCTCCAGTGCCATCCTGAAGCTGGCCAGGGATGAGGCCCTCAGGAGGGATATGGGCCGGTCAGCCAGGAAGTGGGCCCTTGAACACTTTTCCCTGGATAGGGAGGCGGAACAAGTGGAATCCATTTACAAGGCCCTGATAGACTAGATGAGGTGTAGGGGCAGGTTTGAAACCTGCCCCTACTGATTTAATTATGCCACAAGAGCTATCCATTATTATCGTCAATTGGAATACCAGTGACCTCCTGCAAGAGTGTCTGGAGTCCCTTTATAGGACGACCAATGCCCCTTTTGACCTCTACGTGGTTGACAACGCCTCAACAGATGACAGCCCAGGCATGGTGAGGGCCCAATTCCCCCAGGCAAGACTTGTCGTAAACCAGAAAAACCTCGGTTTTGCCCCGGCCAATAACCAGATACTAAAGGGTATCCATACCCCTTTTGTCTTCCTCCTGAACCCTGACACGGTGTTACTGGAGGGGGCAATAACTGGGATGCTGGATTTCCTCAAGGCAAACCCTGACGCAGCCATCGTAGCACCTCAATATCTCAATAAGGACGGCACGAAACAAAACTCTTTTGACAATTTCCCCTCCCTGGCTGCTGAACTCCTCAATAAGGGCCTGCTGAGGGCGTTACTGCCGGGATGGTTCCCCAGCAAGAGGGGCAACCACAAGGGGCCGCTGGAGGTGGAGTCCATTATAGGGGCGGCTATGATGCTCCGCCAGGAGGTCTTCCGGCAGGTGGGTTTCTTTGACGAAGACTACTTCCTTTACCTGGACGAGAGTGACCTGTGCTTCCGCCTCAAGAAGGCCGGCTGGAGGTGTTTCCACTTACCACATCTCCGGATATACCACGTGGGCGGGGGGGGTAAAAGAAAGGTCAGGGCAGAGGCCGCCATTGAGTACTACCGTTCTCTCTACAAGTTCTTCAGAAAAAATAGGGGATGGTCCTCTTACGTCCTGTTGCGGGCCTTCAAACCTCTAAGGATTTTTCTGAGCCTCACCCTCTCAGGGCTAGGTACCCTCATTACCCTGGGCTTGAATGAAAGGTTTAAGATAAAGTTTCTCACGTGTATAAAACTCCTTGAGTGGCATCTCAGGGGATGCCCGGACTGGATGGGCATCCAGAAGGGGCCCACACTCATAGTAGAGGCAGGTTTCAAACCTGTCCCTACAAACACGAAATAACATATGAAGATTGCGCTTATAGGTTCCAATGGACAATTGGGGCATGACCTCCAGCGTGTACTGTCCACCCAACAGGCCATGCCCCACGAGGGTACGTGGCAAGTAATCCCCCTGACCCATCAGGATATAGAGATTACCAACCCCGGCGTGGTAGACAACGTCCTCGGCGGAATCCGTCCCCACGTGGTAATCAACACCGCTGCCTATCACAGGGTAGAGGACTGCGAGGCAGAATACGCCAGGGCCTTTCAGGTGAATGGTATAGGCGCCAGGAACCTTGCCCAGACGTGCCAGAAACTGGGCGCCACCCTGGTGCACATCACCACGGACTACGTCTTTGATGGGACAAAGAGGGAGCCTTACCTGGAGGATGACGTGCCCAATCCCGTGAATACTTATGGTGTGACCAAATTAGCCGGGGAGTATTTTGTGAAGAACCTCTGCCAGAAACACCTTATAGTCAGGACCTCAGGACTATACGGTGCGATGGGCTGCAGGGCCAAGGGTGGAAATTTCATAGACACCATGCTAAGACTGGCCCAGGAGAAGGCAACGGGGCCGGGCCTGACGCCTGAAATAATGGTGGTAGGCGACCAGATTGTCTCCCCCTCCTACACCCTGGACGTAGCCGGAAGGATTGCAGAACTCCTGACGGCCCAGGGATACGGTATATTTCATGTCACGAATTCTGGCCAATGCAGTTGGCATGAATTTGCCTGCAAGATATTTGAGCTGGCCGGGGTAAAAATAAACGTCAAGAGGACGTCTCAGGAGGAATTGAGGAGCAAGATTAAGAGGCCAAGATACTCAGTCCTCAGTAGCAGCCGTCTTGAGTCCCTCGGCCTCCAACCCCTCCGCCCCTGGCAAGAGGCCCTGGCGGCCTATATGGCTGAGAGGAAGACCACCCCTCCGATTAGATAGGCCCCAAGTAAGTCTTCCCGCTTTTGCCAGGAAGGGATTGCCTCTTTCGTGCAATAGGGTATACTATGAGTTCATATAGTGTGCCAAAAAGTAACCTGGTAACTGGGCCAAGGTGAATCCGTTCAGATGGACATGGGTCAAAAATTAGGGTACTGTCCGATAATATAAAGGAGAGGTCGTATGAAGTTCGTTATAACGCTTGAGCGTGGTGAAAGTGGGTATATCGTCGCTGAATGTCCCGCCATACCAGGGTGTGTCTCGCAGGGAAAGACGGAAGAGGAGGCCCTGAAAAATATTAAGGAGGCTATTGAAGGTTGCCTGGAGGTGCGTGCGGAGAAAGGGTTGCCTCTCACGCTTGAGATTAGAGAGGTAGAGGTTGGTACTTAGTGCCACATTTGCTCGTTGTTTCCGGACGAGAGGCTGTAACGGTTTTTAGTATGGAGTCCAGTCCGCCTAAGGCGGATGTCGCTGGTATAATCCATTGACACAGTCAATGTTGAAAATCCGCCTCAGGCGGGGACTCCAAAACAACTACTCTAATGGTGAATAAAGTAATAAAAATAGGGCTGCTGGGTTCAGGCACTGTGGGTAAGGGTGTGCAGGACATCCTCTTCCAGGACGCTCAGGAACTGGAAGAGAGATTGGGCCTGCGACTGGAGATAGAAAAGATATACACAAGAAGCCCGCAGAAAAAGCCCTGGTTCTCTCGTCTGCCGCATAAATTTACCACCGACCCCAACGAGGTAATAAGAAATCCGGCAATATCTATCATAATAGAGGTGTTGGGACTTGAGAGACGGGAGGATACCAGAAATGTAGCAAATTATATTGTGGATGCCTTGAAAAGCGGTAAGTCTGTGGTAACTGCCAATAAGGCCGTCCTGGCCAGTTACGGGGAGGAGATTCACCGGGCCGCCAGAGAGGGTGACAGAGACCTCCGTTTTGAGGCCGCTGTAGCGGGAGGCATCCCCATCATACGCTCACTGGGGGAGGGACTCCTTCCAGACCACGTCAACCAACTCTATGGCATCCTGAACGGTACCTGCAACTACATACTTTCCAGTATCAGTGACCAAGGCAAGACCTTTGAGTCTGCCCTCAAGGAGGCCCAGCGGCTTGGCTACGCCGAGACTGACCCCACTGCCGATATAAAAGGCCATGACACCAGGGATAAGCTGGTCGTCCTCCTACAGCTCCTCTACGGTCTCTTTGTGAAAGAGGAAGAGGTGGCGACAGAGGGCATAGACCACCTGGAGAGGGTTGATTTTGATTACGCCCGCCAGAAACTCCACTCCAACATAAAGCTCCTGGGATACGTCAGGAGGAGGGACAAAGAGGTAGTCGCAAGAGTGTCTCCTATAATGATGAAGGGTGACCACATCCTGGCACGAGTGGACGGCGCCCTGAACGCCATACTGGTGGATAGTCAATATTGTGAGACCATGTGCTTTGTGGGGAAAGGGGCAGGAGAAAAACCTACCGCCAATTCTGTAGTCTCGGACGTCATCTCCATTGCCCTGGGGCATCACACCCAGCAGAGGCCAATAGGTTTCCAATTCAATGAGCTCCTGGAGGAGAAGGACGAGAATAAATACTATATACGGTTTGTGGTCAAAGACAGGCCGGGCATAGTGAGCGAAATCCTGGGCTATTTGAGAGATAACGAGGTCAACGTAGACGAGGTACTCCAGCTAAAGCATTCTCAAGAGGAGAAGGCCTATTTTCAGAAGAAGTTCGGCTTCAAGGGGGCAGTGGATGAGATACTCCCCTTCATCCTCACCGTAGAGCCCTGCCGGGAGGCCTCCGTGAGAAAGGCCATTGAAGAGATAAGAAGACAGGATTTTCTCCTTACAGCACCAGTAGTTATAAAGATGCTCCCAAACTTGCCAGACGTTGTGACCCATCAAATCTAGACCTGGAGGAAACGGATTATGACTACGGCAACCAAGCCCCAGCCAATAAAGATAAAACCCGGAAAGATGCTCATCGGTGGGAAGTGGGTAGACTCCCGTTCGGGTAAGACCTTTGAGACCATCAACCCAGCTACCGGTGAGGTAATTACGAAGATAGCCCAGGGAGATAAAGAAGACGTTGACCTGGCAGTAAAGGCCGCCAGGAAGGCCTTTGAGGGGGGGCCCTGGCCTAAGATGGATGCCAGGGACAGGGGTAAAATACTGGCAAGGGTAGCCGAACTCATCCTAAAGAACCTGGAAGAACTGGCCGTAATGGAGACCATGGATAACGGCAAGCCCATTTCACATAGCCGTAACGCCGATGTCCCCCTCACGGCCGATACCTTTTTCTATTATGCAGGCTGGGCGGACAAGATTCATGGGGAGACCATCCCCGTCAGGGGCAACTATTTCAACTACACCCTTAGAGAACCGGTAGGCGTGGTGGGGCAAATCGTCCCCTGGAACTTCCCCCTCCTTATGGCCGCATGGAAGCTGGGGCCTGCCCTGGCCTGCGGTAACACTGTGGTGCTCAAGCCCTCCAAGTTTACTACCCTGACCTGCCTCCGCCTGGGCGAACTCATCATGGAGGCAGGGCTACCAGAAGGGGTGCTAAATATAGTTACCGGTCCAGGGGAAACCGTAGGCACCGCCCTTGCCCAGCACCCGGGCGTAGATAAGGTAGCCTTTACCGGGGAGACCACCACCGGCAAGTCCATCATGCGGGCCGCCGCAGATACACTGAAGAGGGTGTCTCTGGAACTGGGTGGAAAGAGTCCAAATATAGTGTTTGCCGACGCAGACATAGAGTCCGCAATAAAAGGTTCTCTCATGGGCATATACTTTAACCAGGGGGAGTGCTGTTGTGCCGCCAGCCGGTTGTTCGTGGAGAAGAAGATACACGACGAGTTCATTGAGAAGATGGCCGGCTTTGCCAGCAAGATGAAGGTGGGGGACCCGCTTGACCCCAGGACAGAGATGGGGTCCATGGTGTCCCAGGAGCAGTTTAATAAGGTCTTGAGTTACATTGAGGTGGGGAAAAAGGAAGGTGCAAAGCTGGCCTGTGGTGGCGAACGCCTGGGCAGTAAGGGCTACTTCATAAAGCCCACCATCTTTGACGACGTGAAAAATGACATGAAGATTGCCAGGGAGGAAATCTTCGGCCCTGTGGTCTCCGCCATCACCTTTAAGGACGTAGACGAGGCCATAGAGGAAGGGAATCTGACCGAGTACGGCCTTGCGGCGGCGGTATGGACCAGGGACATAAAGAAGGCCCACCTGGCCGCCCGCCGTCTTAGGGCAGGCACCGTCTGGGTTAACACCTACAACGCCTTTGACGCCGCCAGCCCCTTCGGAGGCTACAAGCAGTCAGGCTTCGGCAGGGAGCTTGGCATCCACAGCCTGGAACTCTATACCCAGGTGAAGAGCGTGTGGGTGAATCTGGAGTAAGATGAAAGGATGGAGTGAGGTTATGCCTATCATAATTAACAAAAAAGTTATGCATGGTAAGCCCGTTGTTAAAGGAACACGTATCCCTGTGGACTTGATTGTAGGCTCACTAGCGGGGGGTATGACCTATAGGGAGGTATGCAAAGAGTACGGCGTCAAAAAGGGTGACATCCTTGATTGCCTCAAATATGCTGCCGAACACGCAGGCTGAAGCCTGCGGCTACTAACCCTTGGTAGGTGACAGGGGATGAGAGTTTTTATGGTTACTATTTGAAGGACGCTACGACATGCCCATCCTCAGCCTATTCACCATAGAGATTAAACCAGAAGGCGAGCAGGAGTTCTTGAAAGACCTCCGGGAAATCCTACCCATAGCCAGTAAGGCCAGGGGACTCCTCTCCTCAGAGATGTTCACCAGTTCCGACAACAAGTACAAGTACCTCTTCGTCACGGAGTGGGAGAGCGAGGAGGACATACAGGCATGGCTAATCCAACCCGACCACAAGAGACTTATAATCAAGAGCAAACAGACCTACCAGGTGAGGCACACCAGGAGACGGTTCTTGCAGATACCGAAGAAAAAATAAGTAAGTCCGGATAGTAGGGGCATCCGCCTCAGGCGGACAACGTGCCCCTACCGTAAAAACCAAAGGAGGTGAAATATGAAACAGTGCGCCCATGCGTGGGTAGCCTTGAGGGCCCTTAAACTCCTGGATGATTGGGGAAAAGAAGAAAAAGCAAAAAAGGTAAACAAACTTG
The DNA here is from genome assembly GCA_035283825.1 of Candidatus Brocadiales bacterium. Lineage (GTDB taxonomy): Bacteria > Planctomycetota > Brocadiia > Brocadiales > Bathyanammoxibiaceae > 2-12-FULL-52-36. The sequence goes on from DATETB010000177.1 coordinate 6,329, forward strand.
TAGAGATGCTCTCCTGTTATCTGGCCGACGTCTGGGATGGGGCCTTGATCCCTGATACCCTATTAGTGGATATGAGCTATGGCCACGTCTTCAAGATGGATAGCGACCCCAACTACGTGTCCAAAAACCTGCCTAATGAGAAATGGTTCATTAAGCCTGTAGAGGAATTAAAGACCTACCTGGTGGGTAAGAGGCTCTGCCTGGACTATATAAAGGATTGTGAGGAATTGAAGAAACCTTACAGGACACACCTTGAAAAGGGGGGACATCTCCCCAGCAGGGTCATAGCCCTGTGCCAAGGTATAGGCGATATGCTGAAGATGGGAGATTATCCGCTGGCAGAGCATGTAAAGAAAAAGTTGCCTGAGAAGGTAAAGGATGCGTCTAACACAGATTGGTCTGCAGAGAAGATTAAAAATGTAGTAGGCTGGCCCAATTTCTCGGCACGTCAGATAGCCATGCAATTTTTTATCCTTGCTCATTACGTCACCGACGCGCATATGCCCCTTCACTGCGACCTCAGGGACTTCACGGTGGGGAAGAAGTCCGATAGGCGTCTGCCGGAAGCCCTTCATCCTCTTATAGAAGAACTATGGGAAGATAGCTTTCCAGTTAGAGAAAACCTTGCCCTTACCCGCTATAGCGACAAATCCCTTGACGAAATAGTGAACACCTTGCCACCTGACAGCCTCATAGAAGTAAATGAGAAGGGCTCAAAGTACTATTTAGGGAATGATGTTGAAAAGAGCCGGAAGGGGGACGAGTGGAACGAGATGGTCTACACGGCCAGGGTCTCTTACGCCGTGGCCAGAAAATGGATTACGGCGGATAAGGACTATAACTGGTGGGAAAAGAAGATTCCTAAGGGTAAAAAGGGAAGAACGGCTAAAAATGCACTTGGGGAACTGGTTCATTCAGGCAAGGGCCTGGGTGACGGGAGATTCGTGGAGGACTTTAAGGACGTAACCAATCGCATATTCCACGATGCAGTGAAATCTGTGGCCAGGTTGTGGTACCGCACCTGGCAGAAGTTTGTGGAGTAAAGAGATTGGCGGGCTTAACCTTCTCTACCCTGCAGCAAAGACTGTCTACCCCACACGATTTTTGACCAGTCCATGCTGTACCAGTATATTTGGGTTGTAATACTTTTGGTCTGTTTGAAACTTACTGTTCAAGAGGAGACACCTTCCTGGGCTACCATTGTTGCTTATGTAAAAGATAAAGGCGTAGGGAGGGAACATCCCTTCAGGGCATATCCAACCACCTGTATTCCATAAATACAGATTTCCCTGCTTGGTAGCGAAGGAAAATGGGTTCTTTTTTCTGCCACCGTAATGGGTGTGTCCACAAACGTAGTGGAATGTAACGTCCTTATCCTGGAAGGCAGGTAGTTTTGGCACATTGCATAATTCTATAAACTTTTTGATATTGCCCTTTAGTTCCTCCGTATCCACACCCTGTGCATCCGCTTTGTAGTATGTCCAAACTAAAGAGGGAGTAAGACGGGTAGAGAGAGGTTGGTAAATATACCCGGAGGGCAAAATAATATTCTTGTAAAACCATTCTTTTACCTGCCTGTAGAATCTTTTTGGACGACCCTCTTTGGCTTTGGTTCCCCATAATCTGTTAACTATTGGGTAAACCATGGATTCCAATTCTTCTACATCCTCTGCCTTTTCTAATTTATTCCCATCCTTACCTACCACCGCCAGGGGAGAAGTGAGGTGTCCGTGGTGGAACATGTAGAAGTGATTCTTAAGTGAGATAGTGTAAAAGGGATAAAAAACTTTAACCTTATATGACAAGAAACAGCTTTGAAAGGGCTTGGAAGGATTAAGAGGGTCCTTGTCGTCTATATACCAGTTGCCATTTTTCTCAACAATCTTATAGTTTGTCTTGTTAGGACATTTAAGATATGGTGTACCGCCATTTTCCTCCTCAACCGCGCTAGTCCAGAATCCATAGTCATGATTACCAGGTATATAGACGATGCTTTTTATATCAAGCCTGCGGTTCGTAAAGGCTTCAAGCAATGACTGGATGTTATCTTTGGAAACTCTGAAATCCTTACTTTCATCCAATGTAAGGTCCAAAGCGTCTCCCAGAAGTATAAGTTCATGGATTACAGGCGATTCTTTTCCCCCGTTTGACGCCAGGTCAAACAGTGCATTGGTGAGATCATCTATGGCATTATTGATAGACAGGCGCAAATCTACCCCTGACGGGGGGTTGGCGGGATTTTGATCGCAGAGGATGCTGGCATACTCGCCCAGGTGTAAGTCGGAGAGTACCACTGCCTTTATTCCCACGATAGTCTTCCTCCTGTGAAAAATTAACCGGGTGTTTAGCCTTATTTCCAGTTAAACCTTTTCCACCCTCGCCGCACACACTTTATATTCAGGGGTCATGGTGACGTTATCATAGGCCCCTACGGTCAGGCGGTTGGCGGTGGACTTGCAATGACGACTTCGTCCAGTACTTTCTCAGGAGTCTCTCCCTTTAAGTAGCACTATTTTATAAAATTTCCGCACAAGGGGCTAGTATTTCTTCCAGCCTTAACCCCTTTTTGATTCTCCTGATATCCTGTTCGGTGGGTAGGAATGGGAAGTCCCTGAAGGGTTCTCCTGGGCGGTAGCTCCCGAAGGGGCGGTTGCAGGCGACGTCTCCGTTTCTACTCGGACAGCCTCCGGTGAGGAAGGGACGACCACCGTTTATTGCCTCCGTGACGGACAGACCTAAAGGTCTGTCCCTACATATTTGTTTGAGATTTCCTTTGGCACCAAACTCCAGAGCCTCGTGGGTGATTATATCCCTTTCCACAAGGTAAGCGAGCAGTTGCATCCTCCTGAACCTTTTCAGCGACGGTCTCCGCCTCCTGGCCATCAGGGAGTGCGGCTCCGGATAAAAGGAGAAGAGGTGTATCATGGCCTTGAGGGATTTTATGTGGAAGAATATCTCGGAGAGTTCCCTGTCCGTCTCCCCTATGCCTACGATTATATGACAGCTTACCTTTCCTGGGCCAAAGATTTCTGAGGCATCTTTGAGGGCCGTCAGGTAGACCTCCCAGGACAACGGGCCGTCTACACCGCCTGCCCTTGTCCGCTCAAAGACCCGCTTTGAGGCGGCGTCCAGTCCTATACCCAGGGTGTCCACCTCCAATGCCTTCAACCTCTCCATCTCCCCCCTTCCGAATATCCCAGGGGTAATGAGGACGGAGAGGGGGACGTCTACTGAGTTAATTATCTCCCTGGCGATGCTCACGGTATCCTCCACCGCACTGGGGTGGAACACCGTTGAGATGCACACACGGCGGACGTTATCCCTGTAACGGGCTATCCTCTGGACAATCTCCTTAGTCTCAAGTATGGGCCAGTCCACCCTTATGAAGGAGTCCTCCCCCTGGGGCCTCGTACGGGCCAGTCCGCAATAGGCACAGCTTGCCTTGCAGTCCTCCGGATAACTGAGGAGCAGGGTTATGCAGTAAGGTCTTGCGTCGCGGAAGAACCTCCCCGACACGGACCTCAGGGCTATGGCCGAGGCCAGACTGGTCTTAATGTGGGCAGGGCTCTGCATGGGCGTCCTCTTGACCGAATATCCAGACAGGGTTTTTATATCTGGCCTCCTCCAGAGACTCTATCTCCCTCCTCTCCTCCTGGCTCAATAGCCTATTGGCCAGCTCAATACCAAATGCCTCCTTGTAACCCTCCTTGACTACCTGCCTGACCTCCTGGACGGTCACTATTCTACCCAGTTCCCTTGAGACGGTAGTAAGGGAGACCTTTTTCGGGGAAGGAATACGAAGCGCCTTTTGCATAATCCCTTCATCTAAATCACATAACAAACTGGCATGGAAGAGGCCGGCATTACCTATGACGGCGAAGGCCATGCCTGCTATCTTTTTGCCTTGCACCAGCAGGTCGTTCCGTGGTTTAAACTCGCCTCGTAGTCCCAACCTTTTCAGTCCAAGGAGGAGGCCCTGTGCGTATCTCTCAAAGACCATTGAGAGCCTAAGCAGGGAGAAATCCTCCGACAGGGGTGCGGCAATGGCCACACCGAGTTGACCCTCGCCCATAACAATGGCCCCTCCACCGGTGGGCCTCCTGTTAATCGTCATACCCTGGGCCTTGCAATATCCTACGTTAATCTCTGAGGGGACCTCTTGATATTTACCCACCAGGGCACACCGCTCCCCATACGTGTATAGTCTCAGGGTGTGGGAACACTGGGAGGCTGGCAGACTCCTGGCAACATATTCATCCGTAGCCAGTCCGAGACTGGCGGTGCAGTAATCGTCTTCCAGGTAGCGCCAGAGATGCTTTGCTTCGCTCAGCATGACAAAAAAACGTCAGAAGGGAAATTCATGATATTTAAGCCCAAAGACCTCAGCCACTGCCTTGTTGGTGACCTTTCCCCTCACGATGTTAAGCCCATTTTTTATTGCCGGATTCTCCCTGGCCGCCCCCTCGTAACCCTTATCGGCCACTTCCAGGACGTAAGGGAGACTGGCATTAGTCAGGGCATAGGTGGAGGTCCTGCCTACTGCCCCCGGCATATTGGTAACGCAGTAGTGGATTACCTCGTCTACCTTATAAATTGGATTGCTGTGGGTAGTGGGTCGGCTGGTCTCCACACAGCCGCCCTGGTCAATGGACACGTCTACTACCACTGCCCCGGGTTTCATGGTGCTTATCATCTTCCGCGTAATTAGTACGGGGGTCTTTGCCCCTTCTATCAGCACGGCCCCTATGAGGAGGTCCGCCTCTCTAACCTTTTCTCTTATATTCTGGATGTTAGACATAAGGGTAATGACGTTTTCTGGCATGATGTCGTCCAGGTAACGGAGCCTATCCAGGTGGATGTCCATAATAGTGACCCTGGCCCCCAGTCCGGCGGCCACCTTGGCGGCATTGGTGCCCACCACCCCTCCCCCAATGACCACCACCTCC
>DATETB010000178.1:0-3607 GCA_035283825.1 Candidatus Brocadiales bacterium
GGTGTATTTAATGGAAAATTCCTCAAGACCCAGTTTGAACTTCTTCTCAGGAGGCGCCTCCAGATGCTTTTCACCCCCGGTATACTTGTTCCACCTTATATCCTTTGAGACGGTGGCAACGTCTACGGGCTCTCCTGGATAGATAGTCAGGTTAGACTCAAAGGCAAAGAGGAAGGTTATCATGGCCCCAATTACCGTGAGCATGACGGAGACGTGATAGGAGAGGGAGAGCCATACATAGTGGATAAAGCCTTGTTCAAGGACTCCCCCTGAGTGGACTTCTCCCATAAGGTGGGCAGGCTTCCTGAGGAACAGCCTCTTCCTGAAGAACCCCTCAATCCGCCTTGTGGCCTCTTCAGGGCCGCAGGGCAACTTGAACCCCACCGTGGCCTTATGTGCAGAGAGGGTAGAGACGGAGAGCGTAGCCGGCTTCCTTATCTTGAGCATCCACGTGAGGCGCTTATAGGTGCAGAGGCAGAGGTTGAGGAAGAAGAGCCCCGACACCCCCAGGAACCAGGGGCCTGAATAGACGTTAAGGAGGTCCATCCCTTTTATAATCTTCAGGGCCGGCCCCGTTACCTTAATCTGCCCGTAGTCCCCACCGTAGGGCAGGACGTTCCCCACCAGATAGAATAAGAGGAGGATACCAAAGAGCACTATGGACGTCTTGGTGGAGCTAAATATGTCGTAAAGGGCGGAAAGCATATTTTTAGGGGTTAGGGAGTAGGGGGTAGAGGGAAAAGATTGCTAATCCCTACGCCCTGTTTCTAATAGGCATGCATACTGTAGAGGCCAAAGAGCTTGGTAAGGAAGCCACTGCCCATAAACGTAACGAGCATACAGGAGAAGCCCAGCAGGCAGAAGACTGAGCCCCATACGGGCCTCCACTTAGGTACAGACATGGTGTGGAGGTACATGGCAAAGGTCGTCCAGGTTATGAGGGACAGTATCTCAAAGGGGTCCCATGACCAGTACCTCCCCCAGGCCGCATCTGCCCAGGCAGCACCTGAAATCATGCCAAAGGTTAATAGCGGGAACCCCATTAGTATCAGCAGGTAAGATAGCCTGTGGAAGGTTTCTGCTTCCAGGGAGGGCAGACCGTAGTCCTCCCAGGTCCTCCTGGTAGCTCCCAGGGCCTTTATTATGACGTAAGACAGCTCCACGGAGCATCCCACTACAAATACGGCGTAGGCACCAAAGGCTATCAGTACATGCCAGAAATACCAGGGGCTTTGCAGGGCAGGGGCCAGGGGGGTAACCACCGGGCTATACTTGTTTATGGCTATAAATAGGGCGGCTATAGAGAGCATGGTGACGAAGATTCCTGGGGTAGTGAGTTCTGCCCACCGCCTCCTTATAAAGAGATAAGTGGCGGTGTTGCACCAGGCAAACCAGGAGAGGCATTCGTATTTGTTTTGTACGGGTGGCTGTCCCTCCTCAACGCCTCTGAGTATAATGAGCAGGGTATGGGCAAGTACGGCCAGGAGAAGGGTCTGGGTGGCCACCCTGCCCACCGCAAAACTCCTTAGCGGTGGTAGGGCCACTTTAGATAACACCGCAGGCAGGATGGAGCTTATCCAGAACTGGAGGAGGTGGAGCACACAACTCAGGATATAGAGGCCCACCACGGCAAAGAACAGCCTCATCTCCAGGGTAAGTAACGTACTTTCCCTAAAGAACGTCTCTTGCATGTCTCAGTCCTTGTCTTAAAGGAGTCTTATCTTTAATTAAAACAGCATTTTACCAGTAAAGGTTGGGGAATTCAACGGTAAATTCTCCCGTAGGGGCAGGCCATGAACTCATTCGCCTTAGGCGGATAAGGGAGGTCAGGAGGCGTACCTTTATCCTTGACATAGTAGCTGACGCTTTGATACAATAAAACACGTAAATTTTATCCTTCCCAGTTTGCTTGAGGCGGTCCAGGTAGGGCCGATTTAAGCCTTTGTGTCTACGCACCTTAAGGAGTTAAGGAATGTTACGTTTTGACAAACGCAGACGGAGTCTGGAGCAGGACGACTATACATTTGAACTCCAGGATGTAAAGGAGCCCAACCTTTATAGAGATATGTTCTCCTATGGGCAGGTCCCCAAGATACCTTTCAACTACCGCCTCAGCCCTATGGACCCCCCAGAGAATATATGGATTACCGATACCACCTTCAGGGATGGACAGCAGTCAAGACCCCCCTTCACCGTAAAACAGATTGTTGACCTATACGGCCTCCTCCACCGCTTAGGGGGAAAACAGGGGCTTATCAGGCAGTGCGAATTCTTCCTCTACACAGACAAGGATAAAGAGGCCGTGGTTAAATGCCTGGAGAGGGGGTATAAATATCCAGAGGTCACTGGCTGGATAAGGGCCAACAAGAAGGATTTTAAGCTGGTAAAAGAAATGGGGCTGAAGGAGACAGGTATCCTCACCTCCGCCTCTGATTACCACATCTTCCTTAAACTGGGCAAGACCAGGCGGCAGGCCATGGAGGACTATCTGGACATCGTAAGGGCGGCGCTGGAAGAGGGTATTATCCCTCGTTGTCATTTTGAAGACATTACCAGGGCCGACTTCTATGGATTTGTAGTCCCCTTTGCCCAGGAACTCATGAGGCTCTCGGAAGAGAGTAAGATACCTATAAAGATACGTTGCTGTGACACTATGGGTTATGGGGTTGGCTACCCCGGGGCTATGCTCCCCAGGAGCGTAGCGGGTATCGTCTACGGACTCAGCCATTTTGCCAAAGTGCCTCCAGAGAATCTGGAATGGCATGGGCACAATGACTTTTATCGGGCGGCATCCAATGCTACCACCGCCTGGCTCTACGGTTGTAGTGGGGCTAACGGTACCCTCCTGGGTATTGGGGAGCGCACGGGAAATACGCCAGTAGAGGCGCTGGTCATTGAATATATGTCCCTGAGGGGTGACGATAGCATTGATACCACCTTAATTACCGATATAGCCAATTACTTCAGGAAAGAGATAGGGCAACATATCCCACCCAATCAACCCCTGGTAGGCTCTCACTTTAACGTCACCATGGCAGGGATACACCTGGACGGTCTCCTCAAGAACGAGGAGATATATAACATCTTTGATACCAGAAAACTGCTTAAGATACCCCCAGGGGTAGCGGTTAATGACAAGTCCGGAGTAGCCGGTATCATTCACTGGATAAAGGTTAACCTTGACGTCCCGAAGGGTGACTTAACCAAGTCCCATCCAGGCATTGCAAAGATTAAAGATTGGGTAGTGGAACAGTACGCTAAAGGCAGGGTCACGACCATATCTGACGAAGAGATGCTGGAACAGACCAGGAAGCACCTACCCGAACTCTTTGAGCTTCCCCAGGAGGCTGTAGAGAGCCTTGAGACTGCATGAATACCAGGCCAGGGAGATACTACAAGGCTGCGACACCCATCTTCCCAGGAGCATTACAATCTTTAAGACGGAGGAGGCAGAAGGGGCATTCCTCCGGCTTGCCCCGTACCAATATGTTGCGGGGACTGGCCAGCCCCGTGTCATCCTTAAGGCCCAAATCCTTGCCGGTGGCAGGGGCAAAGCTGGGGGTATAAAGATAGCCCATAGCCCGGCCGAGGCTAAGGACTCAACAAG
>DATETB010000179.1:0-3730 GCA_035283825.1 Candidatus Brocadiales bacterium
CCCAACGGGGTGGCAGGAAGAACTCTTGGGGGGTACTTTTGGCGTCGGAGTATGGGAAGGAGAATTGCTTTTTAAAAGGAAGGATGGAGAGGAGTTCCCAGTTTACCTATTCACCTCCATTATTAAAGAAGCCGATAAAGAACCACCAGACATGGTGGCCGCCTTCAGGGACATTACTGAAAACAAGAGGTTGCAGATGGAACTACTGCAATCAGAAAAGATGGCCGCCATAGGACAACTTGCCGCCGGGGTGGCCCACGAGATACGCAACCCTTTAAACATTATCGGCAGTTCTATATACTATCTGAAGGAAGTCCTTCCGGATGCCCCCACCGACGCCCAGGCAGGCCAACCCGGTGCCGATAGGGTGCAGGGCCAGGAGGACAACATAAAAGACCACCTGAGGATAATTCAGGAGGAAATCCGCCGTTGTCAGAGGATTATAACCCATCTCCTGGACTTCTCTCACAGGGCCAAGCCGGAATTAGAAGGATGCGACCTTAACAGGCTTATAGAGGACACCCTCTTCCTGGTGGGTAAAGAATTGGAAGTTAACAGAGTAAAGGTGGTCAAGGTCTTTCAGTCCCTCCCTCCCCTCTATCTCAACGTGGATGACATGAAACAGGTACTCTTAAACGTTATCCTCAACGCCAGGGACGCCATGCCCAGGGGAGGCATCCTGAAGATTGTTACTCAACTCAGTCCTCCAGATACAGTAGAAGTAGTCTTCAGCGACACAGGGCAGGGTATACCTCAGAATGAGCTAAAGAACCTGTTTCTGCCCTTTTACACCACAAAAGAACCAGGGATGGGTACGGGACTCGGACTCTATGCCGTCCACTCTGCCGTTAAACGGGCAAAGGGTTCCATAAAGGTGGATTCTACTCCTGGACATGGCACCACCTTCACTATCAGCCTACCTTTATCAGGAGTGGCCCAGCCACACCCACCTGCGGTGCTGTTTAGTAGCCGCAGACTTTAGTCTGCGTTAAACGCAACCTAAAGGTTGCGGCTACCTAGTATGTAAGTCTAGAGGGTATAGAAGATGACAGGGAAAGCTAGAGTCCTGGTAGTAGACGACGAGGTCAACCTGTTAAAGACGCTGAGTGACGTCCTTAACAGGAACGGCTACGAGGTGGCAGTGGCCAAGGACGGCCCTTCAGCCCTTGGCCTTATAGAAAAGAACGGGTTTGACATTGCCCTGCTGGATATAAGGATGCCCCACATGAACGGGGTTGAACTGCTGGAGCGTATAAAGGCCCGAAACCCTGATGTGGAAGTAATCATCATGACCGCCTACGGCACCATAGAGACTGCCATAAAGTCCATAAAGTTAGGGGCCTATGCCTATATCCTCAAGCCCCTGGATATAGATGACGTACTGGTGAACCTGAAGAAAATAACCCAGATGAAGGCCCTGGCCGGGGAGGCCAGATTTCTACAGGACCAGCTCCTGCAGGAACATAGCCACGAGCACATTATAGGCAAATCCAAGCAGATACAAGGGGTGGTAGAAACTATAAAGAAAGTGGCACCCTCCGACTCCACCGTCCTCATCATAGGCCCCAGTGGTGCTGGAAAAGAGATGGTGGCTGACGCCGTCCACTACTCCAGCAAGCGGTGTTCAAGACCTTACCTGAAGATTAACTGTGCTGCCTTTCCGGAGACCCTCCTGGAGAGCGAACTCTTCGGCTACGAAAAAGGGGCCTTTACGGGGGCTGATAAACAGAAAAAAGGCAAATTTGAGGTAGCCAACGGGGGTACCCTCTTCCTGGACGAGATAGGGGATATGCCCTTACCCATGCAGGCCAAATTACTCAGGGTACTGGAAAAAGGGGAGTTTGAGCGACTGGGAGGTAATGAGGTCATAAGGGTGGACGTCCGTTTTGTTGCCGCCACCAATCAGAACCTTACCAGGATGTTACAGGAAAGACGCTTCAGGAGTGACCTCTTCTACCGTCTCAATACTGTTATAATCAATCTGCCACCCCTGGTAGATAGGAGCGAGGACATACCCTTACTGGTAGACCATTTTCTAGCGAAGTTCTCCAGAGAAATGAGCAGAAAGCAACCAGACGTCAGCCCCGAGGCCGTGAAACTCGTACTCTCCTACCCCTGGCCGGGCAACATTAGGGAATTGGCCAACGCCATAGAACGGGCAGTGATATTCTGTGAAAAAGGGGTAATAAAGCCCCACGACCTCCCCCTCGCCATACACCATGGGTCCTCATCCGCCTACGGTGAACCCCATGAGTCCCTCCCGGACGACCTCCGCCTGGATGCAGTGGAAAGCAGGCATATAAGCGAGGTACTCAGGCTCACCGGGGGTAACAAAAACGAGGCCGCAAGACGCCTGGGCATCCACAGGGAGACCCTCTATAAGAAGATAAGAAAGTTTAACCTGCCGTATGTAGGGGATTAGGGGGTAGGGGGTAGGGGACGGGGACCCCCAAAAACCACTTGTATTTGCCATCTAATTCTGGTAGTATGTCTACAGAAAGCCCTGCCCTGTGCGTGTATGAAAGTGGTTGGATTGAACCGACACTACGAAACCAGGGTGCCTCATGTCAGAAAGTAGCGTTGCGGCCTTAAATGGCCTAAAACAAAGCCTTCTGCGGGTGCCCACTTAAAAATGCGGGTTCTTGGACAAACACTTCCCACGGCAGGGCGGGGCTTTATTATTAAAAGTTCAAATGACAAAGGAATCAGCAATCAGGGGTCAGCAGTCAGCAGTCAGTAGTCAGCTTGCTGATAGCTGATTCCTGATAGCTGATTGCTGATTCCTTTGTCATTTGAACTTTGAAATTGTTTTTCCCCCGGCACAGGCCACACTCTTTTATAAGTACTGGAACCGCCTTCCTGAAAGACTGTGGAATTATTTACTCTCTCTAACACCCCCGAAGACAAGATAGACCCAAACGCCCCTCTGGCCCTCAGGATGCGTCCCAGGACGGTAGAGGAGTTTGTTGGGCAGGGCCATTTTTTTGGTCCTGGCAAGCTCCTCCGGCGGATGCTCAAGGCCGATAGACTCTCCTCCGTCCTCTTTTACGGGCCACCAGGTACCGGGAAGACCGCCCTGGCCCACGTCATCGCTAGTACTACGCAGGCCATTTTTGAGGAGATTAATGCCGCCACCGCCAGCACCAAAGACGTCAGGCGTGTCCTCTCAGAGGCCAAGGAGAGGAGTTCCCGCCTCAAACGGAGGACCATCCTCTTTGTGGATGAACTCCATCACTTCAACCGCACCCAGCAAGACATCCTCCTGCCAGACGTGGAAAGGGGTACGGTAATCCTCATAGGGGCAACCGTCCATAACCCATTCTTTGCCATAAATTCTCCCCTCATATCGCGTTCCCAGATATTTCAGTTTGAGTCACTATCCAGGGAAGACATAAAGGCTATCTTGAGAAGGGCCCTTCTGGACAAGGAGCGAGGGTTAGGGAGATACCGGGTAGAGGGGGAGGAGGCGGCCCTGGAACACCTAGCAGAGATGAGTGAAGGGGATGCCAGGAGGGCACTGAATGCCCTGGAGGTGGGGGTCTTATCAGCCGGGGCCGACGCCCAGGGAGTTATCCATTACGACTTAAAGGCGGCAGAAGAGTCCATCCAGAGGAAGGCCATCGTCTATGACAAGCTGGGGGATGCCCATTACGACGCCGCTAGTGCCTTTATAAAGAGCATGAGGGGAGGAAACCCTGATGCCGCCCTGTACTGGATGGCCAAGATGCTG
>DATETB010000180.1:0-5742 GCA_035283825.1 Candidatus Brocadiales bacterium
CTTCCTCCCCAGGCATGGCGCTGGACACACTATCATCCCCACCCAACTACCCTTCAGGGCCAATATCTATGGGATGAAGAAACTGGGGGTGGAGCAGATTATCGCCGTCAGTGCGGTGGGGAGCATGAAGGAGGAGATAAGGCCACTGGACATCGTCATCCCCGACCAGTTCTTTGACCGCACCAAGTCCCGTGTGGATACGTTCTTTGGGGACGGGGTTGCGGCCCACGTGAGTATGGCAGACCCCGTCTGCGCCGGTGTGGCGGAGGCCCTCCATAGGGCGGCGAAGCAGGTAGGCGTGCGGGTTCACATGGGAGGGACCTATGTCTGCATGGAAGGCCCCCAATTCTCTACCAGGGCCGAATCCCTGGTCTATCGCCAGCTAGGGGTCTCGGTAATTGGTATGACCAACCTCCAGGAGGCCAAATTGGCCAGAGAAGCGGAGATATGCTACGCTACCCTGGCACTGTCCACGGATTATGACTGCTGGCACGTGGAAGAGGAAGCAGTTACGGTGGAGATGATTATAGCAAACCTCAAGAAGAACGTAGAAAGCGCCAAGAAGATTATCAAGGTGACCATCCCCGAACTCCCCAAGGTACGCAACTGCCCCTGCTCCACTGCCCTGAAGAATGCCATTATTACCAGACCAGAGGCCATCCCTCAGGAGCGGAGAAAGGAACTGGAGCTGATTATAGGGAAGTATGTATCTTAGTGTTTTGTCATGCTGAGCGAAGCGACTTTTTGTCACCCTGATCCGCCGGTGTTCGATTGTAGCCAGCTTGAGTAGGGACAGGGCTTCAGCCCTGTCCATAAGAAAAACGGACAGACCCAAAGGTTTGTCCCTACATCTCAGGCGGAGAAGGGTCTAATGAGGAGATTCTTCTCCGCCTTAGGCGGAGAAGAATGACACAAAGTAGTGCGGTGACTTTTGCAGAGGTCTCTTTTTGTAATTTGAAATTTTAAGGGGCCATCTTTGGAAAAAGAGATACACAAAGCAACTCGCCTCACACCCAATCTCCCCGATTACAAGAAGGCATACAAGGGCTTTCAATGGGGGGCGGTAAGAAAGGAGTTGGGCCTGGTACCGCCAGTCAACATCGCCTCTAAGGCAATTGACCAGCACGCCAACTCCTGGAGGAGGAACAAGGTAGCCCTATACTGGGAGGGGGCCGAAGGGCAGAACTGCAAGTATACCTTCTACGAACTGCAGAACGAGTCCAACCGCATAGGCAACATGCTCCTGAGCCTGGGGGTAAGGCGTGGCGACAGGGTCTTTGTCTTCCTCCCCAGGATACTGGAGCTTTACACCAGCGTTATTGGCATAGCCAAGATAGGGGCGGTGGCTGGCCCCATGTTTTCCGCCTTCGGACCAGAGGCCTTGAGGGACCGTCTCCTTGACAGCGGCGCAAAGGTGCTCATTACCCATGCCTCTCTCAGGGAGCGTATTCACCAGGTATGGGATGAACTACCGGAGCTGAAACACGTGATAGTGGTTGGGGCAGAGGTAGAGGCACGGCACGCCGTGCCCCTACGGAAGGGGGAGGTAAGTTTTGAGAGGGAGGTAGAAAAGGCCCCAAGGGGACTGGAGGTAGAAGACATGGACCTGGAAGACCCACTCTACATCCTCTACACCTCCGGCACCACGGGTAAACCAAAGGGGGTGGTGCACGTCCATCACGATATGATAGCACATTACATTACCACTAAATGGGTGCTGGATTTGAAGGAGGAAGACGTCTATTGGTGCACTGCCGACCCTGGTTGGGTAACAGGCACGGTCTACGGCCTCTGGGGACCCTGGCTTAACGGCTGTTCCCAGGTAACCTTTGAGGGCCGTTTTGAGGCAGAGCACTGGTACTCCATTATTGAGCGCTACGGGGTAACGGTCTGGTACACCGCACCTACGGCACTGAGGATGCTTATGAAGGCCGGTTCAGAGGTGGCGAAGAAATATAATCTCAAAAGTCTCCGTTATATATTAAGCGTAGGAGAACCACTCAATCCGGAGGTAATCCGCTGGGGGATGGAGGTATTCGGCCTGTGCATACATGACACCTGGTGGCAGACGGAGACCGGGGCAATAATGATAGCCAACTACCCCAGCGTGCCCGTAAGGCCCGGCTCAATGGGCAAACCCTTCCCCGGTACGGAGGCGGCCATTATTGACGGCAAGGGCAATAAACTCCCCCCTGGGAGTAGTGGGATACTGGCACTGAAAGTGGCAGGGCCACTCCCGACACAGGGCTGGCCCTCCATGATGCGGGCCTTGTGGGGAGATGAGAAGCGGTACAAGGAGTATTTTACAATCCCCGGCTGGTACACCACGGGAGATACTGCCCACGTGGACAAGGACGGCTACTTCTGGTTCATAGGCCGGGCCGATGACGTAATAATGACGGCAGGCCACAGGGTGGGGCCTTTTGAGGTGGAGAGTGCATTAGTGGAGCATAGGGCAGTGGCCGAGGCAGGCGTAATTGGCAAACCTGACCCCGAGCGTGGAGAGATTATCAAGGCTTTCATCGTCCTGAGACACGGACATAAGCCCTCCAGAGAACTGGAAGAAGAGATAAAGGAGTTTATCCGACACCGCCTCTCCGCCCATGCCTACCCCAGGGAGATACAGTTCATGGACAGCATACCCAAGACCCGCAGTGGCAAAATCATGCGCCGGTTACTCAAGGCCAGAGAACTGGGCCTGCCAGAAGGCGACCTTTCAACGTTGGAAGATTAATATCCCTTGTTAGGGTAACGTTTACCTACTCTTCTCCCTGATTATCTCCTTATATCTCTTTAACTCCGTATCCGCCTCTACTATCCGACCCAATCTACGGTATAGAGAGGCCAGGTGCATGTGGACCTCCGGGGAGTTGGGGTCTAGCTCTAGGGCCTTCTGATACTCTCCAATAGCCTCATCAAAAAGGCCCATAGTGGTATAGGCCCGGCCTATAAGCAGGTGGGGTTCTGCCTGGCCTGGGTCTACCCTGAGAGATTCCATGTATTCCTTCACCGCCTCACCGTAAAGCCCCTTGGTAAAGTAGACACTCCCCAGCAGGGTGTACCATGGGGCACGAAAGGGGTCTAGCCTTATGGCCTCCTTTAACTCTCCTATGGAATCGTTTAACTTCCTTATGGCCAGGTAGACCTCCCCCAGGAGCATGTGGGCCTCTGCCAGGGTGGGTTCCAGCTTGATGGCCTTTTCCAGGTGGTGGACGGCCTCTTCATATTCCCCCTCCTGGAGGAAGGCCTGACCCAGGGCCATCTGGAACCTCCCCTCTTTGGGTCTCAATTTTATTGCACGGGAGAACTCCTTTATGGCCTCCTCCCTGTTCCCCTTCTCTAAATGCGTATAGCCCAGTAGTACCCTCAGTCCTGCGTCTTTTGGCTCCAGGGTAATGGCGTTCTTAAACTGGATTATGGCATCGTCAAGAAACCCCTTCTCCTTAAGGGCCGTACCCAGGAGTTTTCTTGCCACTGGGAGCCTTGGGTCAAGTTCTACTGCCTTTTTCAATTCAACCAGGGCCTCATCCGCACGCCCCTCCTGGAGATAAGAACGGCCCTTCTGTAGAAACACCTCGGCCTCCTGGGCCTCTAAGGGGCAAGAAAACAAAAGGATTAACACGCTCACCAGAAATGGTAGGGGTCTCATAATCTATCTGCCTTTCTTTCTGTCATTCTGAGCGTAGCGAAGAATCTTCGGGTCTATAGACCCTTCTCCGCCTAAGGCGGATCAGGGTGACGTTCTTTTCTTGGCCACCAGGGCCAGGGTCTTGGTGGGGAGCCAGGGGGCAATGACGGTAAAACTCTTTGCCTCAGGAAAACCTGCCTCTGCCAGGAAGGAGAGTGCCTCAGGGTACGTCCTCAGGTGCTGGGCACGGGTAATGGCATAAATGTATCTATTTATCCATGGAAATGGTGAGGGTAGAAACTCCCAGAAGGCCAGGTTCCCCCCAGGGACCAGTACCCTATGTGCCTCTCTCAGGCACGAGGTCAGGCTCTCGTCAGATAAATGTTTTATCACATAGGCCAGGAATACGAGGTCAAGGCTCTCGGACTTGAAGGGTAAGGCAGAGGCGGGAGACTCTACCAGGAAGATACGGCCGCCCAACCCCTTCCTATGGATGACCTGCCTTGCCCTATCCAGCATGATGGGGGAGACGTCTATGCCAAAGTATCTCTTACTGTTGCCACTCACTAGATTGGCCCTGGTAAGGATGCTGGCCGCCCCACAGCCAATCTCTAACACCCTATGGCTAGACCTCAACCCGCAATGTCTCAATAGATTCCCTACGTAGAAATATCCGCTTACGGCAAAGACCCTCCTGCCTACAAAGGAGAGTATCCCTAACCTACTCCCCTCCAGTTCATCGTAAAAGGTCTGGGCAAACTTTTCATCCTCGTACACGCCTTGTCAGGAGTCCGCCTCCCTGAACCGTACCAGGTTCAGGGCCTCAGGCGGATGCCCCTCCCGCCTCCAGTCTGTTGGCCATGGCCTCCCTGACCCTCTCCACGGCAATCTCCATGGCGGCATCCCGTGGTTTCATCCCCTTGTCCCTGCCATACTCCAGCACTAGCCTGGTATTCCTCTTGACCCTTCGTTCAACAATATCAAACATGCCTCTGGAACTATAACCCATGTACTCGGCGTATGAGGATATTACCCCGCCCGCATTGGCCACGAAGTCTGGCACAACCAGGACGCCCTTTTTGTGGAGGGCTTCTTCTATATCCGGGGACATGGGTATATTGGAACCTTCCACTACTACCCTGGCCTTTACCTTATCCACGTTCAAAGGGGTGATTACGTCAGAGAGGGCGGCGGGGATGAGGACGTCTACCTCCAATTCAAAGAGCCCTGCGGTCGTAAGGACTCTACCGGGCCTATAATTTATCACGCTCCCCGTCTCCTCTTTTAGTTTGATGAGGGACTCCACCTCTAGCCCCTTCTCATTATAAATAGTACCCTTTCTGTCCGAGACCGCCGCCACCCTTGCCCCCAGTTCTGAGAGGTACCTGGCCGCAAAGGTCCCCACGTTGCCAAAGCCCTCTATGGCCACTGTGGCATCCTTTATATTCAACCCGAGGAAGGTAACTGCCTCAGCAGCCGAATGGGCCACACCAAGTCCGGTAGAACCTAACTCGTGAGGGATACCGCACTCCTGTCCGGGGCTGACGCACATATCGGCAGGTTTGCCTGTGCAGGACTTGAGGGAGCCATTGGCCTCTATGTACCAGCGCATCTCCTCCTGACCGGTACCTGCATCAGGCCCGGCGATGTAAAGGGAAGGCGAGAGGGGACTGATAGCCCTGGCGAAGGCCTGGATGAGGGACTTCTTGGCCTCAATGTTCAACCCGTGTACCTCCGCCACTATACCTGACTTTGCCCCGCCAAAGGGTATCTCTGCCAGGGCATTCTTCCAGGTCATAGTACGGGCCAGGCGGTAGACCTCCTCAGCAGTCACGCTGGAGGTCATTCTTATCCCACCCTTCCCAGGGCCGAGGGCAGTGTTGTCAATGACCAGGAACCCATGCATCCCTACCCCTGGGTCATAGACCTCAAGCACCTTCTCTGGCCCAAACTCGTCCCTCTTTATCATAATGCGACCCTTACTCCCCAAAGCCAGGGACCAGGGATTAGGGAAAGAATTAAGAATTAAGAATTCAGTAGTAGGTGATGGACTAAAAAGACCATAGACTATAGACTATGGACTAAAAAAATCCACAGTCTAAAGTCCAAAGTCT
>DATETB010000181.1:0-4413 GCA_035283825.1 Candidatus Brocadiales bacterium
CGCCTCCAGGCGTTTTAAATCCAGGCATATATTGTCATCAGAAATGGCCAGGTATCTTGCCCCCCGTTTTTTTGCGTCGGCAATGTCGGCCATCACCCTTTCCAGGGGATAGGTGCGGAAGGTCTGTCCGTACATGTGACCCATGCTGCAAAAATTGCAGGGCATGGTACAGCCCCTGGAGGTCTCAACGATGTCCAGACTATGCAGTCCAAAGGCATAACCTTTAAACAGCCTGTTGGTACGGTTGGGGAGGGCAATCTTTGTCAGGTCTTCAAGGGGTCTTGGGGTATTATGCACCCAACGTCCTCTTGACGGGGATCCGCCTGGGGCGTACGCCACCTTGAAGGATAGCCCACGGATGGTTTCTAATGGACGTTTGCCCTCCAGACCCTGGAGGAGTTCGCCAAAGCTGTGGTCGCCCTCCCCACGCAGGATAAAATCAAAGGGGTCTGCGGCTGAAGTGACCTTGCCGCCGCCATCCTGGGTTATTTCATCATACATGAGGGTGGCGTGATACCCCCCCAGTACGGTCTTTACGTCCTTATCCAGGGACTTTATGTAGGAGGCAATCCGCCTGGCCGTGTTGAACTGGAAGCTCATGGCAGTGAGGGCTACCAGGTTGGGCTTAAAGCCCTTCAGGAGTGCCTGGACGTTATCTACCAACCTGTCCCTTACCAGAATCAGGTCGGCCACATAGACCTCGTGGTCCGGCTGTGTGGTCAGGACGTTACCTGTAATGGTGGAGAGGGCCAGGTTGGGTGCCTGCCAGGATTTTAGCTGGGGCACCATGTCAGGCATGGATAATAAGAGTATTCTCACCGGTATTCCTAGTCGGGGGTGGCCCGGCCACTACAGGGTCCCACCACCAAAACCAGGATTCTACTCCCCTTAGACTGGGCTGTCAAGGAAGGAAGTCTCTGAGCTTGGGACGCCAGTTCGGAGCCGCCTCAGGCGGGAGGGGAGACAACACACCGTTCGGCTGAGCCCTTCGGCAGTGGGCCGAACGGGGCTTTGCCCCCTTACACTCCTAACAAGATTAAAAAAAGTGTAACCCATGTCCAGAGGCTGTTGCCCAACCCTAAAAGGTGTCTCTTTGTGCAATTTTAGCTGTCATAAGTCCTTATCTATTCATCGTCACATCGTCATGTTGGACGTCCAAAACCACTTCGGCAACAGCCTCTCCATATCATCCACAAACCTCACCAAAAATCCCTTGACAAAAAAGCACATAGAGGTTAAAATCTCGCAATCTCTATTGGCTTAGTAGATTTTATAGGAGATTGGATGCCCATGCATTTCATAATGTCTATAAAGGGCTTAGGGAAGGGGATATCCGGAAGCCAAAGTTTCTTGGAGTTAAAGTCTATCACTACTATAGACTTACTTTCGTATCTCTGGTATCTGCCTGTGGGGTCCATGCTGCCCACCAGTATCCGGTTAGTTGGGGAGGGAAGTCGGTGATTGACAAGAGTCCTCTTGTAGAGATGGATAAGGGTTTTATCCCTGCAGGGACGGCCCGACGGGCGGCCCCTACTTTGAGTAGACCCATGAAGCTCCGCCTGGCAGGGGTAAGCAAGGCCTTCAGGTCTGCCAACGGCAATACTACCCTGGCCCTCCAGGACATAAACTTTGAGGTGAGGGAGGGGGAATTTGTCTGCATTTTAGGGCCTTCTGGATGTGGCAAGACGACCCTTCTAAATATAATCGCCGGGCTAGATAGGGCCGGCTGTGGGGACGTACTCTGCAATGGCAGGAGGGTGAAGGGGCCTGGGATGGACCGTATAGTAATGTTCCAGGAGTCTGTCCTCTTCCCGTGGCTTACTGCCCGTAAAAATATTGAGATAGGCCTGAAGAGCAGGGGTCTTTCAAGAGAGGCCAGGAGGGTAAGGGCAATGGACTTCCTCAGGCTGGTCCACCTCACCAAATTTGCAGACGCCCACCCCCATGAACTCTCCGGGGGAATGAGGCAGCGGGTGGCCCTGGCCAGGTCTCTGGCTATGGACCCGGAGATTCTACTCATGGACGAGCCCTTCACCGCCCTGGACGCCCAGACCCGGTGGATACTCCACTACGAACTGCAGAACATTTGGGAAAAGACAGGCAAGACCGTTGTCTTTGTAACACACAACATCAGAGAGGCCGTCTGCCTGGCAGACAGGGTAATCGTCCTCTCCAGCAGGCCAGGGCGTATAAAACGTGAATATAAGATAGACCTGCCCAGGCCCCGTGATGACGGCAGTGTAGAGGTGGCCGCCCTTTCCAGAGAAATCATGGAAATACTACGGGGTGAGATTGAGAAGGTGATGAAAGAAGAGCTGGATGAGGGCTCCTGCAAAGAGTGCGACATCAAGTGTGTAGGAGTTGCCCCCGACAGCCGACAGTCCAAAACAGTGGAGGCGGGGTAACCCCGTCTTTACATAACCCAACACAAGGGGCATAAACTTGGTTCCTCGCAAGACCACGCTACCAAAAAAGGGGTTGGCCCTGAACCCAGGAGGCTCAGGGTCAGCAAAGGCCCACACCAAAAAGCCCACTCCCTGGAAAAATTATCTGGTAAAATTCGGATTTTATGCGGGGACAGTGGGCATTTGGGAGCTTGTGTGCTTGCTGCATATCTGGCCCCCGCATATCCTTCCCTCCCCAGTATCCGTTGCCCAGACACTCTACACGGGATTTGAGGATAGGAGCCTCCTCATTGGCATCGGGGTGAGTATGCAGAGGCTCATTATAGGATATTCAATCTCTGTTGTCCTGGGGATAACCGTGGGCCTTTTCCTGGGGAGAGTAAGATATCTGGAACATTCCCTTGGGTCGGCAGTTTTGGGCGTTCAGACCCTTCCCAGCATCTGCTGGGTACCAGTAGCCACCCTCTGGTTTGGATTTGGGCAGGTGGCTATAGCCTTTGTAGTTGTCATAGGCTCTCTCTTTGTTATTATTATTTCTACACAAGACGGGGTAAAGCATATACCTCCCCTCCTTATGAAGAACGCCAGCCTGCTAGGGATTAAGGGCTGGAGGCTTTACTGGGAGGTGATACTCCCTGGTACGCTACCTGCCATTGTCACTGGGGTGAAGCTGGGCTGGAGTTTTGCCTGGAGGTCTTTAATGGGCGGGGAGCTCCTCTTTGCAAACCTTGGGTTGGGCCACCTCCTCAACGAGGGGAGGAAGGCAAACGATACGAGCCTCCTCTTTGCCGTGATGGTAGTAATTGTGATCATTGGCCTCCTGGTAGACCACCTCATCTTTGCTGTGGTGGAGAGGCGTATCAAGAGACGATGGGGACTCCTTGTAGAAGAACACTAGAGGCAGTAAACAGTCCCTGCTGGTTCCGGGCCAAAAACCCTTTGACCCACCTGAAAAAGGCGATATAATCAGCCAGGGGTAAAAGCTAGGGAGTAGGGGATAGGGAGTAGGGAGTAGCAAGATTTTATCCTGCTATCCCCTACCCCCTATCCCCTAGTTTGCTACCCCCTACCCCCTGTTTCTTACGGGCCCGTAGCTCAGTCGGTAGAGCAGTGGACTCATAATCCATTGGTCCCAGGTTCGAGCCCTGGCGGGCCCACTTGCTTGAGATATAAGACAAAAGGAAAATGCCATGAGAGTCTCTGAATTAACGCTAAAAGAACTAAAGGCCATTATCGGTGAGACAGTAGAAGAAAAACTTAAGGAATTACTAGGGGACCCCGACGCTGGCCTGGAGCTGAAGGAGGAGGCAATTGAGCGGCTAAAGACCTCATTAGGTTCCAGAGAAAAGGGAATACCCTTTGAAGAGGCCAAGAAGCGGGTCGGGTTAAAATAGTGTATAAGGTAGAATTGACCCCTACCGCACTCAAAGATTTATCACAACTAGACCCCATTGTTGCACAGAGGATTTGCAAGAAAATTGATTGGTTAGCCAAGAATTTTGAGTCTATTGCCCCTGAGCCTTTGAAGGGGAATTTTGAGGGGGTTTACAAGTTACGCATAGGTGACTGGAGGGTTATTTACGAGGTGGACTCTAAAAGTAAACTTGTAATGGTTCATCTAATAGGGCACAGAAAAGGCATCTATAAGTAAAATGCTCCATTGGTCCCAGGTTCGAGCCCTGGCGGGCCCACTTGTTTAAGGCATAACTTGAGTTCATTACCTGGAAGCGGGGCATCTGCACACCCTTTTTGAGAATCATGTCAGAACAAACAACCACCCAGACAAAAGAACCGAAGAAGGGCCCTAAAAAGAGGCCCAAAAAGGGGACGCCAGAAGTCCCCGTAACCGCACCTCAACCTGAATGGCACAGGCTCAGCGCCGAAGAGGTGCTGAGTCGCCTTGACGGCGGACCCGGGGGGCTGAGTAATGCAGAGGCCGCCAAAAGGCTGGAAAAATACGGCCCAAACGAGATTGTAGAAAAGAAAAAGACCCCCGCCATACTCCAGT
>DATETB010000182.1:0-3604 GCA_035283825.1 Candidatus Brocadiales bacterium
CACAAGAAAACTTTCCCACGTTTCTCTCCTTTTTACAATCTTTTACGGTCTGAGACCTCTGAAAACTCCACTTGCTTGTCATTCTGAGGGAGCGAAGAGACCGAAGAATCTCTTAAATACTAGATTCTTCGCTTCGCTCAGAATGACAGGGACTATTAGAGCGATTTTTGCAGAGGTCTCTATAAATATTTCTATAAGTCTTTAAAACTGAACTCTAGCTCCATCTCCTCGTGGGTGACGCCATCTACTTCCACATAGGGATAGATAAAGAAATTCAAGGGTTCACCCTTCTGCCTGGGAACTAACCATATATCTCTGCCAGTGGTAAACTTCACACGGTTGGCGTCATGGGCGCCGAAGAAATATTCCCTCTTATCGGGGTTCTTATCCCCCTCGGAGACGTCCACAGGTACCCAGCCCTTTTCTTCCAGATAGAAATGGGCCCAGCAGTGATACCCACCAATACCCCCTTCTTTCTTATCCTGAGGCAGGGGGAACCCAATCTCAAAGGTGGCAGGGACGCCCAGGGCCTGGGCCAGTGCAATGAAGAGGGCATGGTAATCACTACAGTTACCGTATCTGGCACTGCATGCCCAACGTGTATCACCCCTCCCCCAGCCCGTGCCTTCCTTCTTGTACTCCATATTACCCAGGACATAACTGTAGGCCTCGTACATCTGACTTAGCAGGTCTTTCCTGGTATCCCTTATCCGGGTTGCTATCTCCTCTACTTCTGGAATAATGGCCCCCAAACGGGAGGGTTGCAAAAATTGCCCCGCCTTTTCAGGAGGGAATTCAAGGTCTATTTCCTTGCGGTCCTCGTGGCGAGTGACCCTGAATCTCAGCTCAAATGGTATCTCCTGTGGTATATCCTCGTGGAGTTCAAAAAATGCTATCCTATTACCGTATACATGTTCCGTGTGCATTGTATAACGGCAAGGGGCGTTAATCTCTACCTTTGATATCTCCTGGTTGTCATCGGACTGGGGCACGGGAAGCCAAACCCTTACTTCCCTGGCATCCTGCGGCAATTGGATAATCCTGGCAGAATACGTAAACTCGGAACTCCTTGCTGGCCCTGAACCGTTCTGGTTCAGGGCTGGCCTTGAGTCTTCAGAGGTCTGTCTTTGTCGGGTCTCCTTACACCCTGACAAAACAGTGACAGTAAGAAGCAACAGTAAAGACGTACAAAAGAGTCGCAATCTGTTCATGTACCTTTACTATGGGATTGTAGGTTTTATTAGAATTAGAGAAGCAGGGCCTAGAACCGAGAAAGGCCCCTTATTCCCCTGGACCAGGGGAGACTAGGAGGGGATTCAGGTGAAACCTCTGGAGGAAAAGTTGGGGAAGGGTCTAGAACTTCGGATTCGGAACTTCGGACTGCAGACTATGCCGGGCAGGGAGATTGCTTCGTCCGCCTCAGGCGGACTCGCAATGAAGTGACACGATTCGTAATGTACACCCTGTAGCTCCATTGCCGGGCTACCTCGTTGTCTCCTTCACTTTGTTGATTATCTCCCATGCCACGTCCAGATACCCTTTTATTTCCTCCCCGGTGGGTTCCGAATATTCGGAGGCAGGGAAGAGGTTGTCCAGATAGTAACAGTTCATACCCTGACAGGGCGTGAGGTATTTCTCAAAGGTCTTGTCATACCTGCTTGCCTCTTTAAGGAGGTTAACTACGTCATGGGAATCCCCCGGCGTAGCCCCCTTCAGTAGGAGGTAACCCTTGAGGTATTTCTCCACCGCCTGGTGGACGTGGAGCCCTATTATGTCCGTATAGCCCTCCTCATCGTAAAGGGAGACGGCGCTCTCCATGTGATGGGCCCCCTTGGCAAACCATAACCCAGCAGGCTTATTTATGCCTGATTTCATCGCACCCCTTTTCCTCTGGCACGTTCAGGACGGGCATTAGCACCTATCTATATAAACCTTTGTCGCTAATTATACACATGATGTAATAAAAAAAGCTAGCCCCTTCATGCCGTAAAGGATTTTGTGTTAACCTGGAGGAGTACCTGTGCTTATACCTTAAGGAATCCCTCCACCACACAAATTAGTGGATTTGGCAGTTTTAAAAGGGAGAGAAAAGAGGTAAAATAATTCTCGTGTGTGGTATTACTAAATGAGACCTCTGAAAAACTCCGCTCACCTGTCCCGCCTGAGGCGGATTTTCAACATTCTGAGGGAGCGAAGCCTGTAGGGGCACGGCATGCCGTGCCCCTACCTAAAATACTAGATTCTTCGCTTCGCTCAGAATGACAAATGGTGCTGTAGCGACTTTTTCAGAGGTCTCTAAATATGAGGATAGAGGGTTGAGTATAAAAGGCATTATTTTTGATATGGACGGCACCATCACGGAATGTGACGTGGACTTTGAGGCCGTAAGGAGGGAGGCTGACGTACCCAATGTGCCTATCCTTGAATATATGGAGGGATTGGAAGAACAAAAGCGGAGAGGGGTACTGGCCGTCCTTGAAAAGCACGAGGCAAGGGCAGCCGGGACTTCCAGACTCAGGAAAGGCGTAGTGGGGATACTGGAGGACCTGAGGAAGAAGGGCATAAAGACGGCCCTCCTGACCCGCAACTCCCGCCGTTCTGTAGAGACCATCCTTAAGAGACATAACCTGAAGTTTGACGTGGTGGTGTCCAGGGACGATGCTCCCCCAAAACCCTCTCCCCAACCAGTACTACTCATCAGTAATAAACTGGGTCTAAAACCGGAGGAGCTATTAGTGGTAGGAGACTTCCACTTTGACGTCCAGGCGGGCAGGGCCGCAGGGGCCAAGACGGCCTTCCTCCTCAACAACACCCATCGCCCACCCCAGGATGCTGATTACCACCTGCACCGCCTGGAGGAGTTACTGCAGATTGTTGAAAATCCGCTATCTTTGGGGCGGATGGGGACTTCAGGGTGAATAAAGTCCTATTCAGTAGAAAGTCCGCCTTAGGCGGAGTGGACAGCAGGCAGGTCTTTCCTGGCCTACGGTCTACTGCTTACTATCTACTGCTTTTTGTGGTATGGACAGTCTTTGTATCCTCTTCACCCCTTGAAGCCCAGTCCATCTCGGGCGGAAGGGACCTGGAGTACGTACTGAACGAGATGGAGAAGGCCAATCAGAGCTTTGTAAGCATGGAGGCAGAGGTTGTCTACACCAGGAGTATCTTCCTACTGGAGGAAGAAGAGGTCTCCGATGGAAAGGTATACTACCAGAAACCGAAGAAGCTCCGCATGGAATTTAAACCTCCCAGGGACGAGGTGGACGTTGCTGATGGAGAATGCCTCTGGGTCTATCATCCCCAGGACAAGCAGGTAGAAAAGTACCACCTGGCCAAGGGAGAGACCAAGGAATTGGACTTCTTCCAGTTCGGATATGAGGGTTCTGTAAGAAAGGCCAACGAGAATTACGTTATAGAACTAATCTCTGGAAGTGGGGGAGATACACCCTATGTCCTCAAACTCACCCCAAGGGTGACAGACCCTCCCCCGCAGTATATGGAGATAAGACTATGGGTGGAGGAAGGGCTGTGGATCCCCATCAGGATGGAGCTATACGAGAGTGGGGGAGAGGTGATAAACCGCATTGAACTACGAGATATAAAG
>DATETB010000183.1:0-6360 GCA_035283825.1 Candidatus Brocadiales bacterium
CCTAGTCCCTAGCCCCTAACCACGGGTAGTGTAATAACAAACTCCGTCCCTTCAGGAGAAGAATTGAAAGAGATAGTACCACCATGGGCCTGGACTATATTATGGGCCAGAGGTAGTCCTATGCCAGTACCTCCCTCCTTGGTGGTGTAAAAGAGCTAAAAGACCCTCGCCTTTATCTCGTCAGGGATACCCCTCCCGGTGTCCCTGATAGAGAGCTTCACAAAATCAGATTCCCGCCAGGCCCTCAGATAGAGATGGCCACCGTCAGGCATGGCCTCCAGGGCATTGAGGAGGAGGTTTAAAAGGGCCTGTTTAAATTTCTCCCTATCCAGCATTACCCCCGGGAGGCCGGTCTCTACCACAAGTTCCACACCAATCCCGCCCAGGTTAGCCTGGGGTTTTATTAACCCCACTAAATCCTCCAGAAGGGGTTTAAGGTCATCGTGCTTGAGGTAAAGCTGTGCTGACCTGGAAAAGCTGAGGCACTGGTTAACCAACTCATTCAGTCTCTTTATCTCCTCCTTCGCCCTTGATACCAGCTCAGCGATGCCAGGTATTTCTCCACCCGGGGCGGATTGAACCCTTGACGTCCCCTGCCACCGGGCCAGTTCCTTTTCTATAAGGTACATCTGTATATGAATGGAGTTAAGAGGGTTCTTTATCTCATGGGCCAATTCAGCCGCCAACTGCCCAAGAGTGGCCAGGGTTTTTGTATGCAGGAGTTCCTCCGAATACCTCTTCTTTTCGCTAATATCCTTAAAGGTTGAGACTATATATTCCACCTCTCCCCCCTTTCCCTTTATGGGAGAGACCGTTACCTCCACCCACCGCTTACCGCCGTCTCCCCTGTTTATGAGGAGTTCCCTTGAGACCTCCTGGCTTTCCGCCTCAGGCGGATTGGTAGCCCCATCACTTCCTATGACCATCAGTCCAGGACAATGGTCATCCATGAGACATTTCCCGGAAGATGTATGGCATCCGAAGACCGTAGGACACTCCTTCCCCCCGATCTCCTGCCACCTCCACCCAGTAATCTCCTCAAAGGCCGGATTTAAGAGGACAATCCGCCGAGTCCTATCCTGGACCATCAACCCCACGCCGGCATTCTGCAACACGGCCTGTAACAATTGCAGGGAATGGCCCTGCCACCTTTTATCCCAAGGCTTTGACATGGTATTACTCTAAAATTATACCCTGCACCATTAAGGATATGCAACAAAAAGTGAACTCCTTTCCTCACAGGTTGATTTTCATCCTCTCCCGTGTTAACCTTGTTATATAAACTGAGATCTCTGAAAAAGTATGAAAAACCACTCTAATAATATGTCATTGCGGTCCGCCTGAGGCGGAGAAGCAATCTCGTCTCTTCTCATGCAAGCACTTATGAGATTGTTCGCCAGAGGCGAATCTGCCTAAGGCATGACTTCGGGGCTTCGCCCCTCGTCCGCCTTAGGCGGAACAGCCCTGTCCAATTTTTTCAGAGGTCTCAGTCTCTGTCTTGTAATTTATAATGGACAAGCACTCCTTCATAAGCTCTGCCCGGACGATAAGCCTCTGTACCCTCCTGAGCCGTATCCTGGGCCTGGCAAGGGACGTACTGTGTGCCAGTGTCTTTGGGACGGGTCTGGTTTGGGATGCCTTTGCCGTGGCCTTTCGTATCCCCAACCTTTTCAGGCGGCTCTTCGGCGAAGGGGCCCTGACGGCCGCCTTCATACCTACCTTTACGGAGTACCTGGAGAAAAAGGGCGAGGAGGAGGCATGGAGGCTGGTTAGCGTAGTGGCCACGGCCCTTGCCCTCCTCCTGACACTGGTAGTCCTGGCCGTAGAGACCTCCCTCTTCGTTGTCCTCAGGTCGGTCTCACTAGAGGCCAAATGGGAAAAGACCCTGGAACTCTCGGCCATAATGTTCCCCTACAGCCTCTTTATCTGCCTGACTGCCCTGGTTTCTGCCATACTGAATTGCCTCAGGCACTTCTTTATGCCCGCCTTTTCTCCGGTTATATTGAACCTCTGCTGGATAGGCTCTATATTCCTTGCCGTCCATAGCCTTGGGAAAGCCCCCGAGGAGGCTATCTACGTGATAGCTATTGCAGTCCTGGTAGCGGGGGTATTACAGCTGGGTTCGCAGTGGTTAATTGTCCGCAACAATGGGGGCAGGGTTCGTCTACTGGTAGAACTCTCCCACCCTGGATTAAGAGAGATAGTTACCAACATGGGCCCTGTGGTCTTTGGGCTGGCGGTGGTGCAGATAAACGTACTGGTGGACAGTCTTATTGCCGTAGGTTTTGCAAGCCCCCCAGGAGGCCCAACCTCTTTTGAGTTCCTGGGCAGGACGGCGGACTTTCCTTTAAAGGGCGGTGCGGCCTCGGTGCTCTACTACGGAGACAGGCTGATGGAATTTCCTCTGGGTATGATAGGTGTGGCGATGGCGACGGCCGTCTTTCCGACCCTTTCTACCCAGTCTGTGCGTGGAGATTGGGGTGGTTTTTCGGAGACCCTGAAGAAGGCCCTTTCCATGGTATTATTCGTGGGCATCCCTGCCGCCGTGGGGCTGGCCATATTGGGTGGGCCTATGGCAGAGTTGTTCTTCCAGCGGAGGGCCTTCACCCTGGAGTCCGCCCAACGTACTGCCTGGGTGATAAGCTTCTATTCCGTAGGGTTATGGGCCTTCTGCGCCATGCACGTCCTGGTGAGGGCCTTCCATTCCATGAAGGACACCCGCACCCCTGCCATGGTAGGGGCGAGCATGGTTGGATTAAACCTTATGTCAAATCTGGCGCTTATATGGTTTCTTCAGGAAGGTGGCTTGGCCCTCTCCACCTCCATGTGCGCCATCTTGCAGGTGGCCATACTCCTTTACATACTTAATGGCAAGTTGGGGTTGAAGGGCATGGGGGCGGTCGCAGGTTCTTGCGGAAAGACCCTCGTGGCTACCAGCATCATGGCCTTAATCTGTTTAGGTACGCTGCACATGGCCCCACAGGCAGGTGGTACGTTTGGGGCCAAGGCTGTAAGGCTGTTCTTGCCGGTAGCGTCAGGGCTAATCGGGTTCCTGGGGACTGCCTATCTCCTGGGCTCGGAGGAACTCGGCCAGCTCTATCACGCCTTTAGGTCTAAGAAAGGCCAAAGTTAGGGGTTAGGGAGTAGGGGGTAGGGGGTAGTAATAAAATAATAAAATAGGGACACATCCCAATATTTTTGACATCAGTGTAACGCAATGTTATAAGCAAAGTGTCATGCCGAGGATAGCAAGAATAGTAGGTTTGGGATATCCCCATCACGTAATACAGCTAGGAGGAGATTATGGACTGGAAAATCCTTTTTAGTACGTTCTTAACCATCTTTCTTGCAGAATTGGGGGACAAGACCCAGTTAGGCGTTATATTCCTATCCAGCCAGACCCAGAAACCGGTGGCCGTCTTCCTTGGGGCGGTAGTAGCCCTGGCAGTGGTGACCCTCTTCGGGGTAGCCCTTGGGACCGTAATTACAAAAGTAATCCCCATGACCGTGATGAAGGATGTCGCCGGGGGGGTATTTATCCTGTTAGGGATATTGATACTCCTCGGCAGGTTCTAATTTTAGGGGTCAGGGATTAGGGTGGAATTTCTTCTCGCATACGGACTTTTGTCCGAAGCTCAACACAAAAGGCTTGTTTTCTTATGTACAATTGCTAAAATGCCGTTAGCTCTAAAAGGGGCAAGGGATATGGCGCACAAACCTATCCTAAGTCTATCCAGGTAATAGAGGCAAATCATGAAAACCTTTACGGCTCAATCCCTTATTAGTTGGTAAAATTCCTTCATGTTCAATAGCCTTGCCCTACCGGGTACTTTTTGTATTAAAGAGGAGGGGAAGAGGATATTTGTCTTTAAAGAGGGGTGCAAGGATTTAGTGGTAGAGTGGCGAGAGACACCACCATCTTGCACCGCCAGGCGGCCTGAAGAAAGAGGCACTGCCCACCGTGCCCCTACTGCCAAATGGACTGTAGTACCGCCAGGCGTCTTGACTATGGCGCCGCAGACGTCAAAAGAGGGGATATCCTCCAGTGTCAAAGTGGTTAAAGGGCGTGGGGAGTATCCTTGTGTACCACTGGAGGGGGGCGGTATGGCCATCATAAGGAGGGTAAGGCACGGGGGTTTGTGGGGAAAGGTAACGGGTGATTTGCTATGGGGCATAGGTCGCCCAGTACGGGAATTGATAAACGCCAATAATGCCCTGGAAAGGGGTGTCCCCACGGCAGAAATACTAGGGATAAGGCTGGAGGCGGCAGGGCCACTCCTGACCGGGCCTTTTTACAGGGCAGAGGTCTTTTCCAGGGAGTTACCGGAGACTATAGACCTCCTGGAACTCCTTAAGTCCTTGGAATCTACTTTAGACGTACAGCAACACAAGGGGGAAATCATAAGGGCCGTTGCCCTGTCTGTAAGGGCTATGCATGAGGCCGGGCTATATCATAACGACTTGCATCTAAAGAACATATTAATCACCAAATCCACCTCGGGCGGACCATTTAAGGCTTACATTATAGACCTGGACAAGTCTAGTCTCCATGAGTCCCTCTCCCTGAACCAAAGGATTAAGAACCTGCTGAGGCTGGACAGGTCTGTGGAAAAGTTTATGACCGTAGGGGCGTATTGCGATACGCCCCTACGACCTATCACGCAGAGGGACAAACTCCGTTTCCTCAGGGACTACGCTGGCGGAAGCCACACCTGGAAGGAGATGGCCAGGGGGTGGCAGGGCCACTCCCGATACCCAGGGCATACCTTTCACAGGTGGTGGTGGAGGGTGCTTGGAGTAATGGGTATAGACCCATACGGGCTTAGAAGGAATCAGGAGAGTAAGGAGCAGACACTGCCTACTTTTAGAGAGGGAAAGAAAGGGACATGAAAAGATTTTTACTCCTTACTCCCTGCTCCCTACTCCCTACTCCCTACTTCTATATACTGGCCTTTCTGGGTTCCTATCTGGTAGGGAGCATCCCCTTCGCCTACCTGGTGGCCAGGTGGGCAGGCGGTATAGACATTACACAGTACGGCAGTGGTAACGTTGGGGCGACCAACGTGGCCAGGGCCATGGGGTGGCGTTATGGCTCAGTGGTCTTTCTCATGGATATGCTGAAGGGGTTAATGCCGGTGTATCTGGCCTCAATATATGGCGGGGTAACCGTCCATCCCCCGTTGTCCGTCGGCGCTACTGACCTGGCTATTCTTTGCGGCCTGGGGGCAATCCTGGGGCACGTCTTTCCCGTCTACCTCAGGTTCCAGGGTGGCAAGGCGGCGGCCACCAGCTTCGGGGTATTCATATGGCTGGCGCCCAAGGCCCTGCTTATAGCGTTTGCTGCATGGGGCGTTACTGTATTAATTACCCGTTACGTCTCCCTGGGTTCAATTATGGGGGCTGTAAGTTTTTGCGTGGTAGTGGTGACCTTATACAACGAACCCTTTGGACAGGGGCTATACCTGACCCTATTGGGTTTTATTATTGCCGTGCTGGTAATCTTGAGGCACAAGGAGAATATCAATCGCCTCCTGGCAGGGACTGAGAGGAAGATAGGACAGTAGGGGCATCCGCCTCAGGCGGATAACGTGACCCTACTAGAACACTATTCCGGCATATCCCACGAAATTACTGGGTTCACCCATTGGCTCTGCGTCGTAACTGGTAGTATAGTGGAGAAGTTCCCCACTACTAATCCCCAGGGCCCTGGCATAGGCCACAGTTGCTGACAGGGCGCCAGGCCCACAGGAGTTCAGGTTCTTGGCGGCCTCTGGGACTATCCCCTCGGCATTCATAGTCAGGCAGAGGTCTATGATACGCTTGTCATTAACCTCCTTCACCCAGGCCAGTGCCTTCTTTCCCGTACCCATGTCCTGGGTACCGTAGTTCAGGCCATAATGGGTGAGGTCACTGGTGCCTACCACCATCACCTTTTCATTTTTTAACAGCTCGGCAAGTCTACTCCCCAGGAGGGGGGCCTCCTTGGTGGGCGGGACCATGATTGGGACTATATCTGCCTCTGGGAAGAGGTGCTGGATAAAGGGCACCTGCACCTCTATAGAGTGCTCCATGAGGTGGCACTCCAACTTTTCCGTAAGGAGGTCTGGACATTCTTTAAGGAGGCGGCTGGCCAGGGTGGAGTTTATCTCTATCTCTCCCAGGGGCGTCTCCCACGAGCCCTCGGGCATGATGGCAGGTTTGTCAACGCCCGATACATGGACGGAGCCGAGGAGGATAAAAGTCTCCGGCTGAGAAAGTCTGTTTATATTGTAATAGACGGTGGCCGCCGTATACCCAGAATATATCCAGCCTGCATGGGGTACTATGCCGGCCACTATCTTCTCCCTCCGGGCGGGGATT
>DATETB010000184.1:0-4051 GCA_035283825.1 Candidatus Brocadiales bacterium
TGAGATTTATAAGTTAAAGGAGTGATTTGTTATAGATTACACGGAGGAAGTGCAATGAAAATCAAGGTGGTTGTGCATAAGGCAGAGGAGGGTGGATTCTGGGCAGAGGTACCAGTTATACCAGGCTGTCTCACCCAGGGGGACACATGGGAAGAGTTGTTGCAGAACATACATGAGGCAATAGAAGCCTGCCTTTCTGTTGACGCCAAAGAAATTGAATTAAAACCCGAAGATACGGTGCTTGAAATAGTAGTATGAAAAGCCTCTCCGGTAAGCATCTATGCAGGATTCTGGAGAAAAAAGGCTGGCAACTAAAGAATATACATGGGAGCCATCATGTGTATGAGACCTCTGAAAAATCTCGCTTACTTGTCATTCTGAGGGAGCGGAGCGACCGAAGAATCTCTTAAAAGGCTAGATTCTTCGCTTCGCTCAGAATGACAAACAGTGCTGTGGTGGCTTTTGCAGAGGTCTCAAGACCTGTACTACGGGCAAATGTCTGGAACGGTTTGCCATGAGTTTGTGTGGCCCTCCCACAAAAGCGAGGCTCAAACCTACCTCGTCCTCTAACCTAAACAGCTAAAGGAACGGCCTTCCCACTACCATGACACTGCAGGCAGTATAGACCACTCTTGTCTTCACCCGTGCCATTGCAGGTGGGGCAGGTCTCGGCAGTGTCGCTAGCGGGGATGAAACCTATACCCCCACAGGCAAGACAGGCATTCCTTGCCCCTACAGGGGAGACCCCCCTCCCCCAGCAGTAACTGCATCTGACATTAGGACTTGCAACCCTTAGCTTCTTCTTGCCGTTGCATACGTAACACGTGGCCAGGGGGGACATTATGGCAAAGGGGTCTCTTCCAGTCCCCTTGCAAAAGGTGCAAGCAATCTCTATCTCTTTGACCTTTTCTCTTCTAAACCAGACCACTCTCACAACCTCCATTTCTTCTTTTTAGGCTCTATGTTCTCAAGTTGTTTCTTCATGGTGGAAAACTCCTCCTTCTGGGTGGATTCCAGGGATTCAAGCCTCTTTTGCAGGACCTCTATCTGCCTCCTCTGTCCCTCAAGTGAGAACTGTTCTGTGTAACCGGGGCGACTCCACCAATCAATGCCCAGCTCCTTGGCCCTGTCTACAGAGGCGATGAGGAGGCGTATCTGTATGGTGAGGAGTTCCGTATTGATTAGACTTATCTTTATGTCACCGGCGATTACGATGCCCTTGTCTAAGACCCTTTCCAAGACATCTGTCAGGGCATGACCTTGGACGGAATGCTGAATAGGCATAAACACCTTCCTTTGAGAAATACCGAACCCTTCTGGAATTTGGAATGCGGAACGTTCCGAGTGCGGAATGGGGAGTAGGGAATGTGGAATTAAAACAACTCCGCAATCCGCATTCTGCAATCCGAATTTAGAACACTCCGCATTCCTCTAGGGGAGGAGGGTCTTTTGCTCCCCATACGCTGGCACTGGAGGAGGAGAAGGCCTAGTGCACAGCGACCTTTCTTAACCCAACCCTTTTTGGCTCCTTTTTGCTTATTAAAACCCTTCCATCGGCACCAACAAGTCTAAGCTCAACAACTTCTCCCTCTACAAACCCTGCAAACTTCTTGATGTTGGTGGGTAGTAATATTCTTCCCTCGCCATCTATACGGGCGAAAGTCCTGATAAGGGTCATAAAATCATCCTTCGTTGTTGGGGCATTCAGTCGAACGCCCCTACTCCTTTAACAATTTCCCTATTGGCCCAAGGTCTATGTTCAGGTCTCCGTCCTTAAAGCCAAAATGCCTCTTGAGACCATCCATCTCCTCTTCCAATCTCATGAGGGTCAGTCCCAGTTCGTTAAGTTCTCCCTCGCTCAGCCCACCGCCCTCCATACGGCGGAGGGCCTGTTTCTCCAGGAGCTGTCTCAGGAGTTCTATAAGGGTTAATACCAACCTCGCCAGGTCCTTCCCTATGGTTTCTTTTTTGAGATTCAGGTGACGTGGGGCACGTTGCAACGTGCCCCTACCCAGGGCCTGGATAAAGTCTTCAGGACAATCTGTCGTCAGTTTGACGGCCGGCATCTCTACAATCTCCTACAGGGTTTCCAAAAAGCAGGTCAAGGCTGTCATTGCAAGGAGCGAAGCCCCAAGGCAATCTCATTTTTTTATTGGGAGGTTGCTTTGCCCTCGGCTCGCAATGACAGCCTGTTTCGCTTGCATTGGCACTTTGAACCTCACTTTTTCAGAGACCTCTCCTACAAGCCCTTTGTTTCTCCGCACTCTTCGTACTGGCCAGCTCGTATGCCACGTCCCGGCACACGGCATCTATTCCCACCCCGCCTAAGGCAGACCTCCTTGCAGTCTCCACGGAGGTAACTACGAGCCTCAACCCAATCCAGATGAGGTCTACGTTGGCCAGGGATATAGTAACGTCCCCCACCAGTACCACGCCCTTATTTAACAGCCTGTTTAATGCCTCACACAGGATGAGGCGTTCTTCTGCTGACCTCACGGAGTTATCCCCTTACGTCTTCCATCATGTAGGCTACCTCCCCTCTAACAAGAGGGGCCGGGGGTGTGTTAATACACACCCCTTTATCCCCTCCCGCCTGAGGCGGATTTTCAACTTTTTAGAGGGGAAATACGCAGGCTAAAGTCATGCCAAAGGCAGACCTGCCTCGGGCACGGCCTGCGGCTACTCATCGTATTCCCCTTCTTCTTCCTGTCCGCCGCCCTCGTATTCCTCTATGGCCTCCAGCCTGTCCAGGAGTTCCGCCTCCTTCTCAGCAAACTCCGCTTCTGTAATCTTCCCTGCCTCCACCAGCAGATAAAGCTCTCTGAGTTGGGAGGTAATCTTGTCTTTGTCCGTAAACTCACCCTCTGCCGCCTCGTGGATCTTTTTAAAGACGTAGAGGGGGAACTTTATGGGGGCGAGGAGGATGTCATCTATTAAGAACATAGCTTCTCCCCCTCTCTGCGGCAGTAAGGTGGACGTGGCAGAAGTTGTAAAGGGGCCAGGGGCCTGTTATCTCAAAGGAATAAATCTCGTCCATGCCTTTGGCTAACTCTTCTACCCCTGCACCGAATCTCTCCTCTCCACTCTTGTCTATGAGGCAGGCCAAGCGGAGGACGTTTTTCTCATTGGACACCTTGAGTTCCTTTGTCTCATGACAGAAGGAGTAGAGGGCCTTTTGCACCTTGCGGGTATATATCTCCCTTTCCTCCTTCAGGAGGGATTCAAAGAGCTTACCCAGTTCAATTTTTTCCCACTGTGAGGGCATTCCCCCGGAAAAGAGTGAGGTGGCCTCCTCGCGTAGTTCCGGGTTATTGTCCAGGAAGAACTTGTAGATGTTATCCACGTCCCAGACGAGCCTGAGGAACATCTCTACCTTCCCACTAAACCTTGAGAGGCAATCACTGAGGGATTTATAATTATGCTCCATGAGTTGGCCTATCCGCATCCTCTCGGCAATAGTCCCAAAGGATATGGGGAGGATGGTACCCCTCTTCATGAATTCCCTTACTACCTCCTCGTGGAGTTTGAGGTGCTGTCTCTCCGGACGGATTTTGGAGGTCCTGATGTCCCCTGCCAGTACCGTTACATCACCATATTTGAGCGGAAACACCTTAGTGCCCTTTATCCCGGCAGGGAAGGGTGGATAAGCGAGTTCTGGTGCTACTACGCCATAGAGATATAAGTGCATGGTTACACCACCTTATCGTAAAGGGCCAGGGCGTGGTAGGTATTGCCCTCGTGGAGATATTTTTCTGCTAGATTAAACAGGGACAGTCTGGACTCTTCTGCCTCCTTACTATCGGGGTACTCCTGGAGGATTTTTGTATATAAACCAATGGCCTGGTGGGCATTCCCCTGGTTTTCAAAGCCCCTGGCAATCTTCACCAGGCGGCCCAGTATCAGTGGGGTGAGTACCTCTTCTCTTTCCTGTTCGGCTGATGGTGTCTCCTGAATCTCTGGCATGGATACCTCCTCCATTTATTCCTTCTGGTGTGTTGACTAAATTTTTATCGTAGGGGCAGGGTTACCCTGCCCCTACTTATCTAAAAGC
>DATETB010000185.1:0-7828 GCA_035283825.1 Candidatus Brocadiales bacterium
TCCTCGCACCATAGAGATACGGCGTTTAAGATTTATGCACGCCTCCTTTAAGGAGAGACTTGAGGCAAAAAACAGAGGGCGGGTGTAGCTCAGTGGTAGAGCGTCACGTTGCCAACGTGAATGTCGTGGGTTCGAAACCCATCACCCGCTCCATAACACCCCCTATATAAAAAGATGGAAAAAGTCGCCCCAAACTTTAACGCTACCGTAGAAGAGATAGGCCCCTGCAAGAAACGCCTCAAGGTAGAGGTGCCCAGGGAGAACGTAGAAGAAGAACTCAAAAAACGCCTTGAGGAGTTAAAAGGCTCTCTGGCACTCCCTGGCTTCCGGAAGGGTAAGGCCCCAAAGGGACTCATAGAACGGCAGTTCTCTAAACAGGTCCAGGAAGACGTAAGAAATTCCCTCCTGAGCAATTTCTACCAGCAGGCAATAGAACAGAACAAACTGGAACCAATCGGAGAACCAGAATTTGACAATATAGACTTTGACACCTCCAAACCACTTAACTTCCAGGTCACCTTTGAGGTGAAACCCCATTTTGAACTGGAAGGCTACAGGGGACTCCAGCTTAAGAGAAAATCCGGGGAGGTAACCCCTGAAGAACTACAATCGGCCCTCAGCCGGGTCGGCCTCAGCAGGATGCAATTGGTGTCGGTGGAGGGAGGAGAGGTACTGGCCCAGGACCAGGTATTATGTGACTACCGGGTAGAGGTGGAGGGAAAGACCGTCTCTCAGGAAGAGGAAGCGGCGCTATGGGTATCTGGTCAGCGGGTAGGAGCCTTCCCTGTCCCTGACCTGACCAAGCTCCTCGTGGGTGCCAGGGCAGGAGAGACTAAAGAGGTAAAGGTGAACCTGGGCAGTAAATTCCAGGTAGCAGAGTACAGGAATAAAGAGGGCGCCTTAAAGCTTTCTATAAAAGAAATAAAGAGGCCCACAGTCCCGGAACTCAATGACGCCCTGGCAAAACAGATGAACTTCCCTGACCTGGAGAAGCTGAAAGAGGCCGTCCAACACCAGCTAGAGGTAGAGAAGAAACGATGGGTGGAGCAAGACCTCCAGAACCAGGTCTTCGCCAGACTCCTGGAGATGGCCAAATTTGAACTCCCCAAGGATTGGATACAGCGACAGACCGTAGAGAGACTCTACCGCTACCAACTAGAGCTCCTCCAGAAGGGGGTGCCATTAGAAGACATAGAAAAAGAGGGTGGAAAACTAAAAGACGCCTCGGAGGGGTCTGTAATAAGCGACCTAAAAATCTCCCTCCTCCTGGGATACATTGCTGACAAGGAAAAGGTTTACGCCACGGAAAATGACCTGGAAATAAGAATAAATGAAATGGCCAGGTCTTACGGGACTACTGCCGCCAAGATAAGACGCCATCTGGAGAAACAGGGCGCCCCTTCTGCCCTGAGACACCAAATCAGGGAGGACAAGGTAATCAAACTGCTCCTCAAAGAGGCTAATATCACGGGGGAAGAACCCAGGGTGGCATCCGCCCCAAGCGAACCCCCGACAAGAGAAGAAGAAGTAGTTAAAAAGGAGTGACATAAATGTGCACAGAACAGAAAGGACCTCTAGAGACCAAGAACACCCTCTTTGTCCCCTACGTGATAGAGAAGACAGGTTATGGGGAAAGGCATTACGATATATTCTCCCGGCTGCTGAAGGATAGGATCGTCTTCATCGGCACCCCCATAGACGACACCGTCTCTAACCTCGTGGTCGCTCAGATGCTATTCCTCCAGAATGAGAACAAGAACCAGGACATTAACCTATACATCAACTCCCCCGGGGGTTCAATCACTGCAGGGTTGGCCATATACGACACCATGCAATTCGTCCAGTGCGACGTGGCCACTTATTGTATCGGCCAGGCCTTCAGTATGGCCGCCGTGCTCCTGGCGGCAGGGATGAAAGGGAAACGCCATGCCCTGCCCCACACCAGGATCATGCTCCACCAACCCTGGGGTGGTATGAAAGGCACTGCCACGGACATAAGCATACAGGCCGAGGAAATCCTGCGTCTCAAACGCTACCTCAACAGTATCCTCATGCGGCACACCGGTCAGCCCATAGAGAGGATAGAGCGGGACGTTGACAGGGATTTTTACATGTCCTCCACGGAGGCTAAGGAGTACGGACTAATTGACGAGGTGGTAGAGTCCTTGAAGGAGAAGAAGGAATTGGTGGGGGTGTGACCCCCGCACTGTTGTGAATTGGAAATTGTAAAACGCAAATTGTAAATTTTAAAATTTAAGGATATAGGGCTGGGGCTTTGTCTCCAGCCCATTCAGGATAAAAATATGTCAAGCAGGGTTGCCGCCATCAGTGCCAGGCTTATGAGACCGTTCACGGTGAAGAAGGCTACGTTAATCCTGGATAGGTCTTCCGGTCTTACCAGGGAGTGTTCGTAAAATAGTAGAACGGCCGTAAGGCCTACCCCCGCCAGATATATCCTCCCCAGCCCTGCGTAACTTGCAAGGAGGAAGAGGACTGCTACCATTAGTAGATGCAAGAGAGACGAGAGGCGGAGGGCGTTCTTAATCCCCAGGTTCTTGGGCAGGGAGTGTAGGCCCATCTCCTGGTCGTGTGCTACGTCCTGACAGGCATAGATAATGTCAAAACCAGCCGTCCAGAGGAGTACTGCCAGGGCCAGGAGGCAGGGGGGGACGTCAAAACTGCCCTTTACGGCCACCCACGCACCTAGGGGCGACAGGGCCAGGGCCGCGCCCAGGAAGAAGTGTGAAAGACTTGTAACCCTTTTGGTATAAGAGTATCCGACGATTACAATAAGGGCCGCTGGCGAGAGCAGGAAGGTAAGCTGATTCAGTGCCCTGGAGAGGCCAACGAAGAGGAGGGCCGAGATCAGAGTGAAGGCCAGGAGCGTAGGGCGTCCCACCTGATGCTGGAGGACGTACCACTGCCTGGTCCTGGGGTTGGTGGAGTCATACTGGACGTCTGCCAGGCGGTTAAAACCCATTGCACAGTTCCTGGCCATCACAAGCGCCCCTAAGATGAGGAGCAACTCCCTTGGGCTGGGCATGCCCTGGGCCGCAAGGAAGGCACTCATTATCGCAAAGGGGAGGGAAAAGATTGTGTGGGGAAACTTGATGAGTTCCAAAAGGCCGAAGACCTTCCGGCAAAACCCCAGGCCTCCTTCAATACCTCCAGAATATAGCCCCTTATCACCCATGCGCCCTTTTTACCACCTTCGCGGCACGGATGCCTTTTCCCATTTTATTCAACTCCTGGTGGATTTCCTGCGGCAGGCGGTTCCCAAATTGACCTAAGAATTTTTCTATATCCTCCAGCTCTTTTTGCCAATCCTGGGGGTTGACCTCAAATAATTTTTCAAGCCTCTCCTCAGGGATATTTAACCCTTCCTGGCCTAAATCTTTCAGGTATGGAAAAAGTCCAAGAGGTGTCTCCCTGGCCTCCACACGGTTATTTACCCTATCCACAATCCATTTTAACACCCGCATGTTTTCTCCAAACCCTGGCCAGATAAATTTTCCATTCTCGTCTGTCCTGAACCAATTGACTGAAAATATCTTTGGGGGATGAGTTAATTTTTTTCCCATATTAATCCAATGTCTGAAATAATCGCCCATGTTATAGCCACAGAAGGGAAGCATTGCCATTGGGTCTCTTCTTACCATACCCACTTGATGGGCGGCCGCGGCCGTGGTCTCTGAACCCGTTCTGGCGCCCAGGAATACGCCGTGTTGCCAATTGAAACTCTCAACCACCAGAGGTATGAGTTGTGTCCTCC
Source organism: Candidatus Brocadiales bacterium (assembly GCA_035283825.1). Lineage (GTDB taxonomy): Bacteria > Planctomycetota > Brocadiia > Brocadiales > Bathyanammoxibiaceae > 2-12-FULL-52-36. Next base: position 3,773 of record DATETB010000185.1, read on the forward strand.
TTCCGCCCAGGATCATCGCCGAGATGGGTACACCTCTGGGGTTCTCAAACTCTTTTGAGAGCGTGGGGCAGTTGTGTATCGATGCAGTAAATCTAGAGTTGGGGTGTGCGGCATTGCCAGCCTGGGAACTATCCCAGGCCCTGCCCTGCCAATCCACTAAATTTTTAGGCACAGGGCCATCCATCCCCTCCCACCAGGGCTCATTAGTCTCCACATCCAGGGCTGTATTTGTATAAATAGTGGGATAGAATTTGTTGGCCCTTAGGGTCCTCATCATATTGGGATTGGTCTTCATGGAAGTCCCCGGTACCACCCCAAAAAAACCTGCTTCAGGGTTTATGGCATAGAGCCTGCCATCAGGGCTGATATTTAACCAGGCAATATCATCCCCCAGGGTCCATACCCTGTAGCCGGGGAGCGGTGACTCAAGCATTGCCAGGTTAGTCTTTCCACAGGCGGAGGGCATTGCGGCCGTAATATAGGTGATATTACCCTGGGGGTCCTCAATACCCATAATCACCATATGTTCGGCGAGCCATCCTTCTTTTAGGCCTAGCCAGGAGGCCATTCTTAGGGCAAAACATTTCTTTCCTAATAGGGCGTTTCCTCCGTAACCAGAACCGATGCTCCACACCAGATTTTCATCGGGGAAATGCATAATAAACCGCCTACTGGGATCAAGGTCGCCCACAGAGTGGAGCCCTTTCACAAAATCCTGGCGGCTTCCAATCCTCTCTAGCGCAAACTTCCCTACACGGGCCATTATCCTCATGTTTACCGCCACATAACAGGTATCTGTAAGTTGGACACAGGCTTTTGCATAAGGTGAGTCAGGGTGTCCCATCATGTAAGGTATGACATACATCGTCCTCCCGTGCATACAGCCGCTGGACAACCTGGTAAGGCGCTCTTTCGCCTCTTTTGGTTCCATCCAATTATTATTTGGCCCTGCGGTCTCTTTATCTGGATGACAAACAAAGGTTAAGTGTTCTGTGCGCGCCACATCTGAAGGGTGACTCCTGTGGAGATAACAATTAGGATAGGTCTTCGGATTAAGTTCATAAAATATCTGCCGCCCTCCGAGCCGCTCTTCTTTTATCCCTATCTCAACGAGCCTATGTGCCTCTTCTTCTGAACCATCGCACCAGTAGATTTTATCTGGCTGAGTAAGTCTTGCTACCTCCGCAACCCATTCTTCAATTGGTATAACCATAGTCTTTGTCTCTCCTAAGCAGGCAGTTGATTTCAGCGTATCCGCACATCCATAAAAATTTTACAATTATACTTCTTTTGATTTGTATTAGCTATAGCGAGGTTGTTGCATAACTCACTCAGACCTTCATGAAGAAGGCCCACTTCCGTCCGCCTCAGGGGGAACACCGAGGTGCCACTTTTTTTCACTTTTGCAGAGGTCAAGGGCCAGCTTACTCGCCAATGTATCTTCTTTATATGTATTTTGCTTGCTGCGGCAAGTGTGGGTATAAGTATTGTACAAATCAATTATGATAGAACCGCAATGACCTTAAAAAGAGAGATAGCTAAGGCGCCGGAAATCGGGGAACTGGTTAATCACAGCACCAGGACCCGTGGGCTTTGAGCCTGAGTTCTTCATCGTAACTGAATTCCTGGAATTTAGAAGATTTAGTGAGTTGAGGGAGTTTCTCACCCAAAACTTTCCCTTATTCGCCCGAGGGCCCGATTATCTAATCTTTGATTTAAGAAAGAGGCCTGGGCAAAGTTCACCCTAAAACTGTGGAGAGTCTTGTGTACGTAATGGCCAGACTACGTGTTACCATCTCTTGTTAGTGATGTTGAGGAGTCCTGTGTATCTGCTCACCCGCCTCAGGCGGAAAGCCCCCTGCCCCTCCGCATGAGTGCGGAATGCAGAATTTAACTCCGCATTCCAAAATCCGAATTCGCCATTATTAAGGGAGGGGATAAAGTGGTGTGTATCTATATAGATAGTGGGGTTGGTTTGTAGTGCCCAAAGCATGCCTTGAGTCAAGATGAAATCTAGGTCTGCTGACAGGCAGGCCCGCTAGAGGCGGGCAGGCCGGCCTTCTATGCATGAGGACCCTGGCGGGAGTTACGGAAGTTCTGTACCGTAAGCCCACTGTGTAAGGGAAAAGAGGATTACGTTTGCCTGTTGTTTTGCCAGTGTAAGATTATTTCGCATCGCATCTGCTAGGTCTATCATAAGGGGGGAGACCGCACTTTCTCCTATGCCCATATAATTATCGCCCGCTTCTTCGTCCAGGTAATCATTGCCCAGGGAAGGTAATTTCTTTATGGCTACAAGGGTTTCGTCATAGGACGCCTTGAGGTCTCCTTTTTCTGCATAAATCCACGCCAGGATGGCATGGACCATGGGGTTGGGACGTCTTTCGTCCTTCAGGAGTTTTTTGAGTCCTTCTATAAATTTATTGGCCGTTTGTCTGTTCTCCTCCCGTGATAAGGTAAAAGTAGGGGGGACATTGGTCAGGTCTGGGTTTATCTCAAATATGGTATTGTATTCTTTTACTACCCTTTGGAATCGCAACTTTAAGGAATAGGCTATGACTAGGTATCTATGCCCGTCTATCACTTTGGGTTGAAGCTTTGTTGCCTCCTCTAACTCTTTAGCGGATGCGTCGGGGTCTCCGGCCATTAAGCATTCCAATCCCTTTACAAAGTGGGCCTTTGCGTCGTCAGTGTATTCTGTCTGGATAGGCGCGGCGGGATAAAGGACTTGGAAGTCAGTTGGAACGCCGGCTGAAGTGTCTTGTGCCTGGATAGGCGTAGTGAGGAGAAACACTCCCAAGACCAATAGTAGGGGTGTCCTTATCATGCGGGCATTTTACAGCATTTACTGATGGAGTCAAGGCCAAAAAAGGTTATGGCAGGAATCTTCTTAGCGCAAGTTTCAGGGGGGCTGTATCAGTGGATTTGGTGACGAAGTCGTCGGCCACCCAGCATAGATAATTGTCCCTATAACCAGGATGGCTACTGTGTAATATCACGGGGAGTGTGGGATAGCAAGATTTGACCCTGGAAAGGGTCTGGATGCCATCCATCCCCGGCATGACCACGTCCATTATCACCGCCCCGGGCCTCTCTTCAGCTATCTCCTTCAGCGCCTCTCGTCCATCTCCTGCTGAGCGTACCTGATAGCCTTCCCTCTCCAGTTCCTCCCGGAAATAGAGCCTCTGGAGGTCATCATCCTCTACAAGGAGGACATTTTTTGAATCAGGGTTGGGGACACACATGGCGTCCTTCCTCTTTACTGGCATCTTATCCTCTTGGTAGGGCAGACCAGTACCGCACTCTTTATCTGCTCAACGTGGGGACCAAATTTCTCTCTTATCTTGAGCTGGACTCCGGTGGACGGATGAAAGGAGAAGACCTCTCTGGCCTCTTCGGCGCACATGGCACAGTTTACGCACTTGCCCTCAAACCAGATGGTTTTAATCTCCATAGGGTTTCTCTCCTTATCAGTCGCCGGAGTCTTTGGTAGAGACGAACCTCCCCTTTATCCCCTCCCGTTTTAAATGCGGATTGCAGATTTCGGAGTTACCAACTCCGCATTTCGCACTCGCAAAGAGGGGATAGGGGAAATAAAGAATATTAAATACACCTACGCCCAGGGGGCAAAGTAGTCAATGTGATAGACGTCTATTATCAGCCAGCACAGCTTCGTCCAGGCTGTGACTATCCTGCGCATCTTCTCAGGCTCATCCTTGAGTTGCTCGTGGAGGTAATTAAAGAGGTACTGGTGGATGTAACCCCAGAGGGCCAGGTTCAGCCTTACCGGGACGTATATGTCCTCATTCCCAAAGATAGGCACGTGGACCGCACCCACCCAGCGTACAAAGTTCCAGAAGTCCTCATCCCACTTGCACTCCAGTATCTTCAGCATGAACCTCCTCTGGCGTGCCCTCCGGATAGTTACGTACTCCTCGGCGATGTTCCCTTCTTCGTCCCTGAACCACCTGGAAAGCCACGGGTCGGTGACCAGTTTCTCCCAGTATATATGGTCAAGGATTTTATCCAGGGCAGGTGCTATGACCTCCTTAGATT
>DATETB010000186.1:0-5832 GCA_035283825.1 Candidatus Brocadiales bacterium
TGCCAGTCTGGGCGTGGTGGAAAAAGTACAGGGAAAGGATGGCCACCAGCATGAGCAGGCTCCCACCCATGGTGTATATAATAAGCTTTATCGTGGCGTAGCGTCTGTTCTCGCCTCCCCACAGGCCGATAAGGAAGTACATGGGCACCAGCATTATCTCCCAGAAGACGTAGAACAGTAATAGGTCCATGCTGAGGAATATCCCCAGGAGACCTGCCTCCATGAGGAGGATAAACCCTGAGAAGAGTCCGGGACGCCTCTCCACCTCCCCCCACGAGCTTAAGAGCGCCAGGAATACCATGAAGGTGGTAATAAGCACCATAAAGAGGCTTATGCCATCCACCCCCAGGCTGTAGCCGGCCCCCAAATCAGGTATCCAGTCCCTTCGCTCCGCAAACTGCATCCCTGCCGAGGCGGGATTGAAGGCCCTGAAAAGGGCCAGAGATAAGAGGAGGTTCACCCCTGCTATAAGGAGGGCCAGGACCCTGGGGAAGAAATCATCCGCCCAGGGGATGAGGAATATCAGCCCTGCCCCTATCGCTGGCAATAAGATTAGTATAGATAAGACTGGCCAGTGCGTTATGTCCATTTCCTTTGCCTTCTGTCCACTCTAATGTAGGGACAGGGCCCGCCCAAAATATGGCGGATTTTCAACTTTAGCCCTGTCCACACACACCCCTTTATCCCCTCTTTCTAGAGGGGAAATAAGGGACAGACCTAAAGGTCTGTCCCTACAAGAAAAGTCCCTACAAGAAAAGATATCCCATTATCACTACTGCCCCTGCTACCATAAACAGTGCGTACCACCTCACCAGCCCCGTCTGGAGTCTGGGTACAACCGCCCCGCCGCCTAATACAAGGCCAGCCAATCCCCTTACCGTCATATCCAGCACGGAGGTATCCACTGCCTGCCAGAAGAAATTGGCCGCTCCCATGAATCTATCTACAAAGACCACCTGGTAAACCTTATCAAAGTACCACCCGTTGGAGAGGGCATCATATATGCCGCCAAAGGTCTGCCTCAACCTCTCAGGGATTTCCCTGTTGCCTGGCATGACGTAGAAGAAATAGGCCAGACTTATCCCCCCCAGGGCAGACAGAGAAGACACTACCATTAGTATAATCTCCAGCGATTTGGAGGACGACCCTCCGTCAGTATGGTGTGCCGGTGGAAAGACAGGGGCAAGGAAGGAGCTTATCCTGTCCGCCCCCCCCAGGGCATGGGGTACACCCATGTAGCCTCCCACCGCCGCCAACACGGCCAGTAGCATCAGGGGGATGGTCATCACCGGGGCTGGATGATGTACCTCCTCCACGTGCGGGTCCCACCTCTTTTCACCCAGAAAGGCATTAAAGAAGAGCCTGAAACAATAGAACGCCGTAAGGCCGGCGGTAACTACCATTATTAGCCACAGGAGCACCCCCCCATTGGTAAAGGAGGCCTCCAGTATGGCATCCTTGCTGAAGAAGCCTGCAAGGCCAGGTATGCCAGCCATGGCCAGCGCCCCCACCAGGAAGGTCCAGAAGGTGGCGGGGATATGGCCCTTAAGCGCCCCCATCCGCCTTATGTCCATCTCCTCATGGAGGGCATGGATGACCGCCCCTGCCCCAAGGAACAAGAGGGCCTTGGCAAAGGCGTGGGTAAGGAGGTGGAAGATGGCCGCCGCCGGCGCACCAACCCCTAGCCCGATGAACATGTGGCCGAGCTGACTGACCGTGGAGTAGGCAAGTATCCTCTTTATATCGTTATTCACCAGGGCGATGGTGGCAGAGATGACGGCAGTAAGGAGGCCAATAACCGCCACCGTAGACATGGCAGTGGGGGAGAGTTGGAATATAGGATAACACCTGGCCACCAGGTAGACGCCCGCAGTGACCATTGTGGCGGCGTGGATGAGGGCACTCACGGGGGTGGGCGCCTCCATGGCGTCGGGCAGCCACGTGTGGAGAGGCACCTGGGCCGACTTGCCCACTGCCCCGCCAAATATGAGGAGGGCTATCCAGGTGGCCATGACAGGCGTTAGCACCTCATGGGCCCTGGGCAAGACCTCTCCAAAATATATGCTCTTAAACTGGACAAAGACCAGCATTATCCCCAGGGCAAAGAAGAAGTCTCCAAAACGAGTGACCACAAACGCCTTCAGCCCTGCCCTGGCCGCCGAGTGTTTATGATACAGGAAGCTTATCAGTAAATAGGAACACGTCCCCACGCCCTCCCAGCCTATGTAGAGTACCTTGAAGTTCCCCGCCAGTACCAGGAGGAGCATAAAGAAGACAAACAGGTTCAGGTAGAAGAAGTACCTGGCAAAACTCTCGTCCCGGCTCATGTACCCCACGGAGTAGACGTGTATCAGGAAGCTTACCCCGGAGACCATGGTAATCATGACCATTGATAAGGGGTCAAGGAGCAGGTCTATCGGCGCCACGAAGTCCCCGGAGGGTATCCAGTTATACATGCACAACTCTATGTGCCGCTGTTCAACGGGGAGCTTCAGGAAGGAATTAAAGAGGAGTAGCGACAGGACGGCGGCAAGCCCTATACTGCCGCAGGCCACGATACTTACGACAAAGTTGCTCACCTGCCTCCCCAGGAGGCAATTGAAGAGCGCCCCGGCAAGGGGTAAGGCTGGTACGAGCCACAGCTTGCTGAAGAGACCTGTAGCCTCTACCACTTGAGCACCTCCATCTCATCCACGTCCAGTGTGGCCCGGTTCCTGAACACGAGCAGGACTATGGAAAGGGCCACGGCAATCTCTACGGCCGCTATGACCATGGCAAAGAGGACAAAGACCTGACCATCCAGGGAGCCTGTCTGACGGCAAAAGGATACAAAGGCCAGCCCTGCCCCATTAATCATGAGCTCTATACACATAAGGAGGACTATGACGTTCCTGCGGGTCAGGAAGCCTATCACCCCTATCCCAAAGAGGATAACCCCTACCATTAAGTACTGGTTAGCTGCTAGCATCTATTCCTCACCATTACATTCATAATATTCATTTCTTTATCCCTGAGAGCAGGGCTACGCCTACCACGGCTACCAGCAGTAGAATGCCCGTAAGCTCCACGGGTAAGAGGTATTGGGTGTAGAGTACGCCCCCCAGGGACTTGATACTCCCAAAATCTGGCGGCAACGTCGTTACCTTAGGGGTCAGGCTGCTTGCCCTGTTAACGACGCAAATCAATTTCATCAAAAAGAATACGGCCACCAACAGCCCCGTACACCACAGTAGACCCGGACGGAAACGTTGTATCTCCGTCTTCTCATACTTTAGCATCATAACCACAAAGAGGAACAACACCATTATTGCCCCGGCGTAGAGTATTACCTGTACCACGGCCAGGAACGGGGCGCTGAGCATGGCGTACATCCAGGCCACGGCGAGCAGGGCAACTATCAGGGAGAGGACGCTGTACATGACCTTCCTCTGCAGGATAACCGAGCCTGCCGAGGCCACCGCCAGTATTGCCGCTATGTAAAAGAATAGATTTTCCATTAAACCTTTCCGCCTGAGGCGGATTGAACCTTTGAACTTTTTATAGTCCTAACGGGTTCGCCTCCATAGGCCCCTGGCCCGGGGCGTTGAGACTGCGTTGACAACCTGGGAGAGGCGTCTCCTTAACGAGCTGTTCCTTGCGGTAAAGCAGGTCCTCACTGCTAAACCCTGGCTCCGGGCTCTTCCCTGTATCCATATAGAGGGCGTCCACAGGGCAGGCCTCTTCACACATCCCGCACCAGCAACACCTGGTTACGTCTATCTCAAAACTCACGGGATACTTTTCAATGGCAGGGTCAGGGTGTTCCCCGGCTACGATATGGATGCACTGGACCGGGCAGACGGTCTCACACAGCATACAGGCCACACACCTCGGGGAACCATCCGGACGGGCGTTAATACGGTGCCGGCCCCTCCATCTCCTGGACAACTGCACCTTCTCCTCCGGGTACTGTAAGGTTACTGCCGCCGGCACCTCTGGGTACTTTCCAAGCAGATGGGCAATGTGGAAGTACATATTATAAATGAAATGCTGAGAGGTTATCCATAACCCCTTTGCTATCTCAAAGAAGTAGAAACTCTCCTTGGTGGTCAGATTGTGGCCAACTATCTTCATCTTTTATCCTTCAGGGTAGGGGCACGTTGCAACGTGCCCCTACTGTTAAAAGACATATTTTATTAACCCCGTGACCACTATATTAATAAGGGCCAGGGGGACCATAAATTTCCAGCCAAAGGCCATGAGCTGGTCGTAGCGGAACCGGGGGAGCGTCCACCTGACCAGTAGCATGAACCAGCAGAAGAACAGCACCTTCAGGCCAAAGGCTGAGACCTGGAGGAGGGTTACTAGGAGGTGCGGCAGGGGGATGGTAAACAGTCCGGGGATAAATACCCCTTGATTACTGAGAAAAGGTATCTGCCATCCTCCAAAATAAAGGGCCGTTACCACCCCTGCCACCGATATGACCTCTATAAATTCACCCATCCAGAAGGCACCGAACTTCATGCCGCTGTATTCGGTGAAGTAACCAATGATTTCCGACTCGCTCTCGGGCAGGTCAAATGGGACACGCTTGGTCTCCGCCATGGCGGCAGTAAAGAATAGGATGAACCCCAGGGGCTGGGCCACTATCCCCCAGTAGGGTATGACCCCCAGGACGTACTGTCCCTGTCCCCTTGCTATGTCGTCTAACTCTATTGAGCCATAGGCCATGACGATCCCGACGATGGAGAGGCCCAGGGCAAGTTCATAGGAGATAAGCTGGGCCGCCCCCCTGATACTCCCCAGCAGGGAATACTTGTTCTCGGAAGACCAGCCGGCCAATACCACGCTGTAGAAGCCAAGTCCGCCGAAGGCCACGATGAAGAGTATCCCCACGTTAAGGTCTGCTATCTGCAGGGGGATATCCCTCCCGGCGATATGGAGCGTATCCCCAAAGGGGATCACTGCAAAGACCACCAGGGCCGTAAAGAGGGCCAGGAAGGGGGCCAGGGTATGGATGAAGGCGTCCCCTGCCGGGGGCACCCAGTCCTCTTTTGTGAGCATCTTGATAGTGTCGGCTATGGGGTGGAATAACCCGAATATCCTGAACCCCAGGACGTCTGCACGGTTTGCCCCTATGCGGTCCTGCATCACTGCGCTCTGCTTCCTCTCCGCCCAGCTCAGGATGGCCGCCACGTTTAAGACGAAGCCAAAGACTATGGCTATCTTTAACAGGGTTATAATTACGTCCAGATACATATACTCTATTCCTTCTCTCAGGACTTGCCCTTAGGGAGGGTCAGTTTTATCCCCTGAGGACCTATCTTCTGGTAACTAAGCCCGGTAAAAGGGGCGACCTCCCTGGCTATGTCCTTGAAGACCTCCTCTGCACACCTGTAAGAGGGGTAAGCCCCCAGTCTCTTTCCGAGCCTGGTGAATATCTCCCAATCTGCCTGGGCCTCTCCCAGTGGTTCCAGGGCCTTATTTATCCTCTGCAGTCGGCCTTGATAGTTAGTGAACGTCCCTTCCTTTTCCACAAAGGCGGCGCCCGGCAGGATTACGTGGGCGAGCTTGCAACTGGCGTTAAAGTTGGTCCCCTGGAATATCAATAACTCTGCCCTGGAGAGGGCCTCCTCGGCCTTTTCGCCTATATACTTGACAGGGTCGCTGCCGGCCAGATAAAGGGCCTTTATCTCACCCGTCGTAACCTTTTCCATCATGGCCTCTGCCGAAAGACCCGTACCGCTAAGCCCCAACAGCTCGGCACCCCTGGTATTAGGATGTCTATCGGCCTTAAGGAGTAACTTGTCGCCTTCGCCCTTATCAAGACCCGGGAGCTTGAAGTCAATATTG
>DATETB010000187.1:0-2280 GCA_035283825.1 Candidatus Brocadiales bacterium
CCAGAGGCTGAGACGGTAGAAAATGGTTACGTTTGATACAGAGAATTTTTTTGAACAAATCATCTCCCACTTACCCATCTCCATCCTCGTCTTTGATTCCTCCTTGAAGGTGGTATTCGTTAACGAGAACTTCCTGGAGAAGACCCGACTTAAATCGGATGCCGTAATGGGTAGAGGCCCGGAGGACATATTCCCTCCCGTACTATTGAAATACAGCCGCCTCCCAGACCTCCTGAAGAAGGTCGTCCAGGGAGGGAAGGGTATCCCTGGACAAGAAATGGTTTACAGGGCCCCGGGTATCCCCTACAGGGTCTACTACTATAGCCTGAACCCCCTCAATGGGATAAAAGGGATAAAGAACGTCATGCTCCTCATGGAGGACATAACGGAGCAGTCAAGGCTGAGGGAAGAGGTCAGGAAGACTGAGAGACATCTGGCCAGCATAGTGGAGAGCGCCAACGACATAGTGGTTTCGCTTGACCCTTATGGCACAATTACCACCTGGAATACCGCCGGGGAAAGGATTACGGGGTTCAGTGCCCCGGAAGTCATAGGGCGCCATATTACCACCCTCTGCACCCCAAGAGATGCCGAGGAGATGAGGCAAGTCCTCCAGAACACCGCCCAGCCAGGAAAGGTAGAACACCTGGAGGTGGAGATAACGACCAAAGGAGGCAAGAAGATACCCGTTGCATGGGGTTTTTCTTCTATGAGGAGTGAGGCAGGGACACTGGTGGGGCTGGTGGGCATTGGGCGTGACCTTACTGAGACGAAACAGCTCCAGTTCCAGTTGATTCAATCGGCCAAGCTCGCCTCCCTGGGAGTACTGGCAGGGGGTATTGCCCACGAAATTAGAAACCCGCTGGGGATAAGTTCTGCCGCCGCACAGATATTTATGGAGAGACCGGACGACCCTCAACTCCTCAAGGAGTGCGCCCAGAAAATCCACACGGGTATCAGCAGGGCCTCCGAGATAATAGAGGGCCTGTTAAAATTTGCCCGCCCCTCCGCAAGATACAACGAACCCACCGACATCAACAAAATTCTGGACGAGACCCTGGGACTTATCGGCAAACAGCTTACTACCCAGCAAATCACCGTGCATAAAGACCTTAGCCCCTACTTGCCCCTGATTAATGCCGATGGCAAACTACTGAAACAGGTCTTCCTGAACATTATCGTTAACGCCTATAACGCCATGCCCAGGGGGGGCCTGTTATGGATAAAGACCGAGGTGGAAAAGGAAGGACGGCCCTGGTTCTTGGTGGTAACCTTCAGAGACAATGGGGCAGGCATCCCTAAAGAGCACATGGACAAGATATTTGACCCCTTCTTTACCACCATGCCCCTGGGCAAAGGCACCGGACTTGGACTGGCTATATGCTACGGTATCATTAAGGAACACGGCGGAGAGATAAGGGTAGTTAGCAACGAAGGGGAAGGTTCTACGTTTACCATCTTACTTCCGATAACAAAATGACAAATAGTGCTGTATAGACTTTTTTCGAAGAGGACTCAAATAAATGAACATGCAAGGACTGAAGGCACTGGTAGTAGATGACGAAGTAGACATGTGCTGGGCACTGGAGAGGGTGCTGCAGGGTGAAGGTATCAAGACCCATAGCGCCCACACCGCAGAGGGTGCATTGGCAATATTAAAAAAGGATACCCCACAACTGGCCTTCATAGATATTAAATTGCCAGACATGGACGGTATTGAACTGGCAAGGGTGATAAAGGCATCTAATCCCTCCTTACCTATGGTTCTGATATCAGGATATTACTATGGCGATGACCCTGTTATTAAGAAGGGACTGGAAGAGGGGTTATACGTTGGGTTTATAAGCAAGCCCTTTGAAGTTAACGAGATAAGGAATTACACACGCCGCTTCTTCTCCAAAGAGGGTAATCTCTCTCCTTAGTAATTTGGGCAGACACATAGGCCCGCCCGCCTAAGGCGGATTTTCAACCTGAGGCGGGTCTGCCTCTGGCACGATCTGCCCATACAGATGGGCTACTCCTTGCCGTAGGGGCGTATAGTTCGCCACGGCGAATCTGCCTAAGGCATGACAATACGCCCCTACGCTTAGTATTCCCTTCCTTGCCCTATCCTTCCCTCCTCCATCCAGGGGGGAGGTCCTCTGTTCTTATATAGGATGCCTTCAATGATTGGCGATTCTCTCCCATAGTAATCCTTCCAAAAAAGCAGTAGTAGCCCATGTCCCCTCTAGAAAGAGGGGATAAAGGGGTGTGTATTCAGGACAGGGCTAAAGCCCTGTC
>DATETB010000188.1:0-6133 GCA_035283825.1 Candidatus Brocadiales bacterium
CTTTTATGAGGATATCTTGAAATTCCGGGGAGAGGGAGAGACTGATATTTTTCGTAATCATCCTCCCTAAACTGAAGCGGGTACCCCTTCTTTCCTCCGTGTAATCCTCTCTCTTTCTGGTAAAGAAGAAGACGGAGCCGCCTGCAGAGTATGGGGAGTCAAAGATAGCTGGATTTGTTAAGGACACGGTTGCCTCATTCCTCTTTAGGCCTGGGCTTAATCTAATGTTTAAAACGTGTCCCGCCCCTCGGAAGGCGTCTCCTGTCATAAAATCATGGAAGCTCTTGGGGGGGTCAAAGGCGTTGAAGTTCCTGTCTGTGTAGGAGATGTCTCCAAAGAGGCCGGAGTTCATACCAAATCCCCCGCCAAACCTCAGGAGTCCGGTCCGTCCTTCCTTTACCTCCACCACTGCATTGGCGAGGTCGGGCCTGCTCCCCGTTTCATTATAGATACCTACTGCGGCAGGGTTCTGTGCGTCAAAATAGCCTGTACCCTCAAGTCTTTCTTTACTGCCGTGTATCTTTACGCTGTCAAACCTCTCCCCGGGTAAGAAACTCAAGTCTCTCCTGATTACGCTATCCTTGGTCTTCTCATTACCCGTAATCTTTACCTCCTCAATGAACACCCGCTGTCCTTCTTCTATCTCATAATACACATTTACAGTAGCCTCTACTGCATTATAGGAACGCTTCGTCCCCACCATGGCGGTGATATAACCTTGCTCTCCATACAGGGTTCTGATTTGCCTGGCATCTTCTTCCATACCTGGGGGAAGGAAGGGCCCTCCCTTCTGCAGCTTCATCGCCCACAGGAGTTCGTTGGTCGTAAAGAGTTTATTGCCCTTCACGGTTATCTCGCTGACGTGATACCTTTCCCCTTCCTCTATGGCGAAAGTTATATAGATATCCGACCTGTCGGAACTATAAGTTAACTGTCCCTCCACCTTGATGTCCAACCAGCCTCTATTTATATAGAACTCTTGCAGCCTTTCCTTATCTCCTTCAAACTTGTCGCTGTCAAAAATGCCTTTAAAAAGCAGTTTAGGGAAACGCCTCTTGCGAGTCTTTATCTGCTTGAGGAGTTTCCTGGAGGAAAAAGAGGCGTTGCCGCTAAATTTTATCCACTGGATGGTGGCCCTGGGACCTTCTGTTATCTTGTACACCACCTCTGCCTCTCCGTCCAATCTTTTAATGTCGCTCCTTATGTCTACGAACTGAAAGCCCTTTTTAAAATAAAGCTCCTTAATCTTCTCTTCTGCCAGTTTTACCAGATAATATTTGAGATAGTCTCCCTCTTTGATCTCCAGCACCTCTTCCAGTTTCCCCTTGCCTAATGCGTCGTTGCCCTCAAATATAATTGCCTTTATTATGGGTCTCTCGGTAACCAGGAAGGTCAGTCTAAGGCCGTTTTCGTAGTCTTCCAGGACTACTTCCACATTATCAAAGTAACCCATGGCCCATATACTGGAGACGTCTTGCGACACCGCCTCCGGGTTATAAACATCTCCCTCCTTGAGCCTTACAGCGCCCTTTATAGCCGCCGTACCCACCCGTTTGTTCCCTTTTATGTCCATTTTCTTGATGGTCCTTGTCTTCTCTGTTGTCTGAGCTAACAAATGTCCCTCTCCCCCATAATAAAAGGCAAAAAGACAACAGAGGACAAGACACCATTTTTTGGGGTGACCCATTCCATGTTCGCCTGGGTGAATCTATCTATGGCCTGACCTTCTTCATAAGTCCCCATGACAAGCGGCACTCTCAAAACGCATGCACTCCGTTAGGAAGGTGAGTTTCACTATACCGGGGGGGCCATTTCTTTGTTTAGCTATTATCGCTTCGGTCAGGCTGGGGTTCTTCTCCGGGTCGTAGAATCCTTCCCTGTGAATGAGGAGTACCAGGTCTGCGTCTTGCTCAATGGCGCCTGATTCCCTGAGGTCAGACAGCCTGGGTTTACGGTCTTCCCTGGACTCTACGGCTCGGTTCAACTGGGAGACTGCTATGACAGGGATTTCTAATTCCATTGCCAGGGACTTTAGTCCCCTGGAGATGATGGAGACCTCTTGTTGGCGGTTTTCGGCCCTTGGGGGAGAGAGGAGTTGCAAGTAGTCCACTGCCACCAGTTTTAGCCCTTTTTGGGCCTTCAGCCTGCGGGCCTTAGCCCGTAGTTCCATGAGGGTAAGGCCGGGGCTGTCGTCTACAAAGATAGGGGCATCTGTAAGGAAGCCGGCGGCCGCAGTAAGCTTGGTCCATTCATCTTTAGCAATGCCCCTCTTGCGGACATGGTGGGCATTCAACTTGGCCCAACTGCAGAGCATGTTCTGTACAATCTGCTGGGCCGACATCTCAAGGGAGAAAAACGCTGCTGGCGCCTTCTCTATCACTGCCACGTGTTCTATAATATTCAGTACAAAACTGGTCTTACCCATACTGGGCCTTCCTGCTACTACTATTAGCTGAGAGGGTTGTAGTCCGCAGGTAAGGTCATTGAGGTCCTTGAAGCCCGTGGATAGCCCTGTGAGCTTTCCTTCTTCCCCTTTTTGTAATATGTGGAAGGTCTCACTGATGAGGTCGGCGATATGTATCGTCTCCTTACTGAACTTCTTCTGGGCTAGTTCAAAGATAAGTCTTTCAGATTTGTCCAGGATTTCGTCCAGGTCTTCTTTGCCGTCATATACCTCTTTCTGAATCTTTGCCGCTACCTCTACCAACCCCCTCATAATGGAGCTGTCCCTTACCAATTTGGCGTAGTGCTCGGCATTCTCTATGGCGGGGACGGCCTCCTCTAACTCCATCAGGTATTCCAGTCCCCCTACCTGGTCCATGGTCCCCTTGCGCCTTAATTCTTCCTTAAGGAGTACAGGGTCCACAGCCTGCCCCTTCTCATGGAGTTTCACTATAGTCTGAAAGAGTTCCCTGTGTGCGGTCTTGTAGAAGCTGTCTTTGTTAAGGTACTGTATGGCGATATCTATTACCCCGTTGTCCAGTAACATTGCCCCCAGCAGGCTTGCCTCTGCCTCAACACTGTGGGGCGGTGATTTTTCTATCAACTCTATGGCCATTTTTATACCACTAGCTCGGATTGCGGGTTACAGTATCCAGAATCACTCTTCCTTTATGACTGAGAGTTTTATTTGGGCCATGACGCCATGTGGGAACTTAAGCTGGACGGTATAAGTGCCGCACTCCTTTATGTTCTCTTCCAGGGTCACGGCTGATTCCTCTACTGTATAACCCTTTCTGAGAAGTTCCTGGATTACAACGCCTGGACTTATGGAACCAAAGAGTTTCCCCTCGTCTGTGGCCTTTGCCTTGAGGGTGAATTCCTGCCCGGATAGCCCCTGGGCTATTGACTGGAGGTCTTTCTTCTCCGTCTCCCTCCTGCCCTCTTCCTTTTTCTTTCTAATCTGTGCCTCTTGCACCTTGGCCGGGCTTACGAGGGCAACTAGTCCCCTGGGCAAGAGATAGTTTCTGGCATAGCCGTTGGCAACGTCCACTACGTCCCCCACGCTGCCCAGTTTTCCTACGTCCTTCATCAGGATTACCTGCATCGGTGTCCCCCTCCTCCTAAGCCGAATATGGCAAGAGGGCCAAAAACCTGGCCCTCTTTAAGGCCATTATGGTAGAGCGTTGATGCCTGGCGCAATTCCCAGAACGCTTTCTAGAAAAAAGCTTTCCCTGAGAACCAGTAAGTTTTTGTAGGTTAGGTAGATCCTTGTAATCTAATTCTTTTGTCCCCATCCTGCAGAAGCGGCATTTTTTATTGAATTTTGAAAACCTCTTTATCGTGTCATCTCTTCTTTCTCGCATGGCTTAAAAGGGTATCTCCTCCTCGTTGATGTCTGATTTCCTGGGAGTGGTTGGTTCCACTCCTGTCTCAGGGGGGCGTTTCTTTGTGGCCCCCACAAACTCAAAATTCTCAGCTACGACCTTCAGGGCACTCCGTTTCTGTCCTTCCTTGGACTCCCACTGTTGGAACTGTAGCCTGCCCTCTACTAATATAGGGTTGCCTTTAGAGAAATATTCGCTTATGACCTCTGCCCGGCGGCCAAACATACTTACGTCTACAAAGCAGACCTCTTCCTTGGCCTCCCCCGTGGGACTGGTCCACTTCCTGTTGATAGCCATACCGAAGGCCACTACGGCTGTCCCCTGGGGGGTGTAGCGTAGCTCCGGGTCACGAGTCAGATTACCCATTAAGAATACCTTGTTCAGGCTGGCCATAGTCTTTTAACCCTCCACTTTAAACCTTATTTCTAGGTAGTTACTGCCAGAGGACCAGGGGGCTGTCCCACAACGGGCAGTTCCGGCTTCTTTTCCACCTTCAGTATAAGATTCCTGACGATAATCTCAGAGAGTTGACACTCCCGCCGTATGGAGACAATAGACCCCATTGGCGCCTCAAAATATACCAGCATATAGGTGCCTCTCTTGTGGGGACCTATTTTATAGGCCAGTTTCCTCTCTGCCCATTTTTCCGTACTTAATACCTTGGCCCCGCCTTTTTGAATGACTTCATGTACGCGTTTTACCACACCGTCCCAGTCATTGCTGGCCACGTTGTTATCAATGAGAAACATCGCCTCATAGGTTCTCAAGCTATTTACTCCTCCTGGTGCCATTCTAATCCTTTGCTTTGATAGAAGACAGGCCCTTCGCTTTGGCCGCTAGTTGAACCTCTTCATGCACTCCTCTACTCCCCCGCTTATCCAATCCAGCAGGGCCTCATTGGCCCTCTCTAATGCACCTTCCAGTTCCTCCTTCTCCTCCTTTAGGAAGGGAGAGAGGACGTATTCCCTGGCCTCCCCATGGAGGGGGTGGCCAATGCCGACCCTCAGGCGTGGGAAGTCCTTGCTTTCCAGACAAGACATAACGGACTCCAGCCCATTATGTCCACCACTGGAGCCTCTTCTCCTTATCCTCAACTTGCCCAGGGGTAGGTTCAGGTCATCACAGATTACCATTATTGAGTCCACAGGACAAGAGTAGTTTTTCTGGAGTTCCCTCACCGTGCGGCCACTCTCATTGACATAGGTAAGAGGTTTTACCAGAAGGAGGGTCTCTCCATCTATTACCTTCTCGCCCACCAGGGCATGGAACCTCTTGCCCTCCACCTTTACCCCTAGCCTCTCCGCCAATCTATCCACTACCATAAAACCCATATTGTGCCTGGTCCTACCATACTTAGGACCTGGATTCCCAAGACCCACCACTATCTTCATAGGGCAGTAAACAGAATATAGAACTGGGGCTCTGTCCCCCAGTTAACAAGTAGACAGTAGCCAGTCGCAGGGGCACGTTGTCCGCCTCAGGCGGATGACCCTACCGCTTCTCTTCTTCTGCCTCCTCTTCTTCCTTAGGTTTCCTGGTAATTACTTCGGGCTCCTTTACGGCCTCCTCCCCTTCCACGGCAGGTTTAGCCACCTCTTCCACTGGCTTCCTCACTATGGCCACAGGGACGTCCAGGTGCTCATGGGCAAGCTTCACCCCGGAAGGGAGTGAAACACCCTTTAAGGTAAGGGAGTCTCCCACCTTTAACCCGGAGACGTCTGCAAATAATTTATCTGGAATGGCGGTGGGTAGACACTCCACAAATACTTCCCTTAAGGTCTGTTCCAGGACCCCTCCTTCTGTCACACCAACGGCGGTGCCTTTCAACTCCAGGTGGACCTTCAACTCTATACGCTTGTCCATGGCAATGCGCACAAAGTCTGCGTGGAGTATCTCCCGGCCCATGGCATCGTATTGTAAATCTTTTAATAGGGCCATCTCCTCCTGGTTATCCCAACGAAGGCTGACTACCCTTGCCCCGGACTTGAGCACCTCCTTCAGTGCCTTCTCCGCCGTTAAGAGGACAATATTGTCCTTCTTCAACCCATACAAGACCACAGGGACCTTTCCAGTCCGCCTTAACCTCCTGGAACCCCTGGAACCCAAAAGGGCCCTTGTTTCTACCGTTAATACGTTACTTGCCATCCCTCTCTCCCTCTAGACAAAAAGTGCACTGACAGACTGGTTTGTATGAATCCTCCTGATGGCCTCGCCCAGGAGTTCCGCTATGGACAACACCTTTATCTTCTTACCCAGGGACTTGGCCCTGTCGTTCAGGGGGACGGTGTCCGTAATGGCTATCTCCT
>DATETB010000189.1:0-4997 GCA_035283825.1 Candidatus Brocadiales bacterium
AATCTGGCAATGGCTGCCTAATTAGCAGCCCGTCTCTCCGGCCCTGCCTGCGGGGTTGGAAGGACGACAGCTAGCAGGCTGGCCCGACCCTTTTAGCTTGAGGAGGGACGGGCGAGAATAATGTCAGGCTAGTTGCTTCGGAACCCTGTCTGTCGGGGCCCGAAGTGACGAAGGTTAAAAGGATAGACTAAGCATGTAGAAGCCTTTACCAAGATGCATTGGGACGCGGGTTCAATTCCCGCCGCCTCCACCATCTCTTTGGCACCCGGAGGTGCTACTGCCCTCCCGTAAATGACCAGGGCTCGGATTCTAATTCTAGAAGAAGATAGGCAGTTAGTGGACGAACTGCGGGATGACCTGGATTTAGTAGGTTTTGAAACCGAGGTGGCCCTAAGCAGTCAGGTTGCCTTTACTATATTGGGGGAAAGGAAGATGGACCTGGCCATCATGGGGGCCAGCACCCAGGCCATTGATACCCTCAGAAAGCTTCACCAACAGTTCTCCAAGTTGCCCATCATATTCCTGACAGAACAAAAATCCAAACGATACCAAGCCAGCCTCCTAAAGGAAGGGGCCTCTGCCGTCCTGGAAATGCCCCTGGATAAAAACCAGGTTATAGCAAAAATTGAACAGATAATAGAAAAACCAGCAGTACAACCCCCAAAGAAACGGCGAAAAAAGCCCTCAAAAGAAATCTCTAAAAAGAAGAAAAAGGGGAAGAGTACCTACCGTGCCTCTCAAAAACACAGTAGACAGTAGGCAGTATGGCGTAGGGAGTAAAAGAAGTTACTGCTTACTGTTTTCTGCCTACCGTGAACCACGTCGGGTTCACGGTCAAGCCATGCACCACAGGGGTTCATGGCAAGCCATGCACCTTACGTGGTGCGTAGCTGCCTACTGCTTACTGCTCACTGCCTTCTGCTGCCATGCGCCGCTCCTCGGGGAAGAATTGGCCCCAAATCCGCCTAAGGCGGATTCGGGACTGGCCCTGAACCAGAACGGTTCAGCATTGGGGGCATCCGCCTCAGGCGGACAATGCTATAGCCCTGGTGCTCCGCCACCAGGGCTGGCCCAACAGCTCTTACCTCTACTCTCACCTAACACCTTAAAAGGTGCCTCGGTGGGGATTAGCGTGGTCAGACTCCCAGATAAAACCCCCCTCTTTAAACACAATAGCCGGGAACTCTTTACTGTGGCCTCCAACATGAAACTCTTTACCACTGCAAGCGCCCTGGATTACCTGGGCTCGCAGTATCAATTCAAGACCAGGGTCTTCTATCGGGGCGAGATAGACCCCCAAGGGAGGCTTCTCGGGGATATAATCGTCCGAGGAGGTGGAGACCCCAACATCTCTGGCCGTTTTAATGGGAGGAAAGTTACCGCAGTCCTGGAAGACTGGGCAGAGGCCGTCCTCCAGGCTGGGATAAAAGAGATAGGGGGAGACATAGTGGCCGACGCCTCTTTCTTTGACAAGGAATGGATTCACCCAGGCTGGCCAAAGGACCAGCTCTTCTCCTGGTACTGTGCCCCCACCAGCGCCCTTTCTCTTAACGACAATTGTGTGGACGTTATCCTCCAGCCTGGCAAGGACGGCAGGGCAGAGATGGAGTTAGAACCAGGCGGTAGTTATCTAAAGGTCGTTAACTCTTGTAAGGTGTCAGATAATCTCAAGAAACCCCGGGTGCACATAAGCAGAGACCCCGATTCCGGAGAGATTTGCGTCAAGGGAGAGATACCCCAGGGACGCAAATCCCTGAAACGCTCAGTGCCAGTGGACAATCCACCCCTCTTCCTTGTGAGTGTCTTCCAGGAGGTACTGGGCAAGAAAGGTATCAAGGTATCCGGCCAGCCAAGGTTATTGGGGGCGGAGGAATCAGACCAGACGACGTGGAAGCTCCTCACGTGTACCACCTCCACCATGGCCCAGGCCGTGGCGGTAGCCAACACCAGTAGTCAGAACTTTTATGCGGAGCAGATACTCAAGACCGTTGGCGCAGAGGTGAGGGGCGAGGGGAGCCGCCCAGCCGGCCTGGAAGTAATTAAAGAACTGATGTTTAAATTGGGTTACGAACCACGGGAATATCAGGTGGAAGACGGCTCAGGCCTGTGCAGAGAAAACCGCTTCTCCCCGGAGATGATAACCGACTTGCTGGCCTTCATGTATCAGCACAAAGAGTCCGAGACGTTTGTCTCTTCCCTGCCAGTCTCAGGTAGTATCACAGGTAGCCTCCAAAAGAGATTAAGAGGGCCTTCTTACGCAGGAAAGGTCAAGGCCAAGACGGGCTACATCTCAAAGGTCTGCGCCCTCTCCGGCTACGTGGAGACCCAGGGGGGAGACACACTTGCCTTTTCTATCCTGGTCAATGACTTCAAGGTAGCCCCAGCCCACGTAAAGGAATTCCAGGACTCTATATGCAGGGTACTGGCAGGGTATGGGAATGGGAACGGGAACAGAAAGATGTAGTGCGAGACAGCAGTCAGCAGTCAGCTTGCTGATTGCTGATAGCTGATAGCTGATTGCTGATCGCTGACAACTGTACGTCAACACAAACCGAGAGATGAAGATATGGAATCAGAGAGACTAAAGAGTATATACGCCTTCTATTCCTCCTTTTATGACAGCTTCTTTGGGAGATTATACGCCCCAGGCAGGAGGGCCGCCATCAGGCTTATGGATATAAAGCCCAGGGAGGAGATACTGGAGGTAGGGGTAGGGACTGGTATAGCCCTCCCATTATATCCGAGGGAGGCCAGTGTGGTGGGGATAGACCTCTCAGCGGAGATGCTGGAGAAGGCCCGACAGAGGAAGCGGGACTTCGGATTATCCCACGTAGAGTTGCATGAGATGGACGCCACCAGGATGGACTTCCCCTCAGGGAGGTTTCATAAGGTGATTGCCGCCCATACAATGGCCGTTGTACCCGAACCCTTGAGGCTGGTACTGGAGATGGGGCGGGTCTGTCGGGAGGGGGGAGAGATTTACATCCTGAACTACGCAGGCAACACCGAGGGCTGGCTCTCCCATATGGACAAATTTTTTTCCCCCTTCAGGATGGCCCTGGGTCTCGGACAGCACCTGGACATAGAGGCCATACTCCAGGAGGCGGGGCTAAGGATAGAACACCAGGAGAGGGTAAACCTCTTTGGCTCCTGCTGCCTGATAAAGTGCAGGAAATAAGAGATGTAGGGTGCGTTTTAACGCACCTCTACCTTTTATAGATTTGTTAAAAGGGGCGTTTATGATGAGGATTGGGGTGCCAGGGGTGAAGTCAAACTTAAATATTGGAGACATTATCATTAAAGCTTTTGGGAAATTAGGCATAGCACAATCAACAAAACAAGCCTTGTAGGGTGCGTTTTAACGCACCAATTGATATTCGTTTCTTTTCAAAGGGTTATAGAGATGTAGTTTTAAAAATGCTCGCAATGACCTTTCCTTCCCTGTTCCCTAACCCCTGGCCCCTGACCCCTGGTCCTTATTCCCTCCCAATACTCAGGTAATTGAAACCTAGCCTCCGCATCTCCCCAGGGTCGTAGACGTTCCTGCCATCTACTACGTTGGGTCTTTTTAAGAGTCCTTTTATTTTCTTCTTGTCCAGCCCCCTGAACTCGTTCCATTCCGTGAGGATTATCAGGGCATCGCAACCCGTAAGCGTCCTGTAGGGGTCGTTGCAGAAGGTTACATGCTTGAGGAGCGTCTTTGCCCTGGCCTCGGCCACGGGGTCAAAGGCCCGAATACTTGCCCCAGCCTTCTGCAGTTCCTTGATGACGGCCAGGGAGGGGGCCTCCCGCATATCGTCAGTCCCTGGCTTGAAGGCCAACCCCCAGATGGCTATCTTCTTCCCTTTAAGCGTGGGCAAGAGGGTTTTTATCTTTTTTACTGGAAGCAGTTTTTGCTCCTCATTTACCCTATCCACAGTCTCTATGATTCTTGGAGAGAGCCCATGGCCTCTCATTATCTTTGCCAGGGCCTTGACGTCCTTTGGTAGACATGAGCCACCGTAGCCCACCCCTGCCTCCAGGAACCTGGGACCAATCCTTGAATCAAGCCCTACGCCCCTAGCCACCTCCTTAACGTCTGCCCCCACATTCTCACAAAGCCCGGCGATTTCGTTCATGAAGGATACCCTGGTGGCGAGCATGGCGTTACTGGCGTATTTTATTAATTCGGCGCTCCTTGTATTAGTAAAGAGGAGGGGGTGTTCCGTATCGGTGATTCCCCTGTACAGTGTCTCCATGGTCTTCTTGAGCCTGGGGCTGGGGTTATCCAGTCCAACGATTACCCTGTCGGGTTCCAGGAAATCCTTTACGGCAGTCCCTTCCCTCAGGAACTCGGGGTTTGATACCACGTCAAAATCTCTCGGCCTCCTCTGGTTACTCTTTATAACCCTGGCTACCCTGGAGGCGGTGCCCACCGGCACGGTGCTCTTAATCACCACTATCTTATACTCCCTTCCGCCTGAGGCGGACTGGCCAATCTCCCTGGCTACGGCGAGGACGGCAGAGACGTCGGCCTCCCCACCGTCGCCCATGGGGGTCCCTACTGCTATGAATATTACTTCTCCAGTCTGTATCCCCTTTGCGAGGCTGGTACTGAAGGACTGCCTGCCTTCTTTCACGTTCCTATCAAGTATCTCCCCCAGCCCTGGCTCGTATATGGGAAGGGTCCCCCTTTTAAGCCCGTTAATCTTCTTCACGTCTGAATCTACACAGAGGACCTTGTGTCCCTGTTCAGCCAGGCAGGTCCCCGCCACCAGGCCCACGTATCCGCATCCCACACAAGTAACGTTCATATCCAGTAGCATGCGAGCTAGTCTCGCACGTCATCCCTCCGTTGTCTTATTCGGATAATCGCAAAGTTTTATTATAACACGAGACTTCTGCAAAACTATTATACGGTGCTCAACACCGACACTCCCTACCCCTTGATGGGGAGGGAAGGGAGAGGGTGATTTATTGAATTCACCACATAAATGTAGCGTGCGAGTCATGCCTGC
>DATETB010000190.1:0-2278 GCA_035283825.1 Candidatus Brocadiales bacterium
CCTCCGCGCTGGTACAGCGTTCACACGGCGTCTCACTCCCCAATAAGGTGTAGCAATGACGTTTTAACCCCTCTGGGTAGACGGCCTCCAGGGGTCTATTTTGAAAGATTACCTTGTGAGTCCTGGGGTTTACTATCCTTACAAAACAGCCTATGCTACCTAACACCTCGTTGACCAGGTTCTGGCTCGTCTGGATTTCCCATTCCGCCTTCTTACGGGCCGTAATGTCCCTTATCACCTCAATGGCAGTAGTTATACTGCCATCGGGGTTGGGGAAGGGGAAGGAATGTATCTCGTAAAAGACACCCCCATTGGCCGCCTCCTCTTCTTTGCAGAAATCCTTCTTCTTTTCAATAGCCTCCGCGCTGGTACAGCGTTCACACGGCGTCTCACTCCCCAATAAGGTGTAGCAATGACGTTTTAACCCATCGGGGTAAATGGCCTGTAGAGATTTACTCTGAAAAGTTACCCTGTGTGCCTTGGGGTCTACAATCCTTACAAGACAGCCTATGCCGCCTAACACCTCATTGAGTAAGTCGTGGGTTGTCTGTACCTCCGCCACCTTACTCTTAAGAGCCCTGGACATTCTGTTAAAGTCCCGTACCAGGAAGACAGCTATCCCAATGGTTCCAAGAAACAGGCCCAGGAGTATAAACTCTACGTTTTTAAACCTTAAAACCTTCTTTTCCGATAACGAGGTTAACAGGTGCACCGTGCGGTTTACATCCGTCACGAAGGCAGGAACCTCTTTGTTATATATCTTAAGGCTGGCCTTTGCCTCCTCCGGGCCCGTAGACTCCAGGATATGCGTGATTAAAGGCCTTATCCTCTCGTTATAGTCTTTAATGTGTCTATCATATTGCCACCAGGGGTCGGTGTAACTAAAAACACCCCCTTCTTTAGGCGCCTTGAAACCCTTCAGGCCCAGGGCCTCGTTTCCATCCCTGAGACCGTATAGAATATTCTCAAATCCTTTTGTCAGCTCAAGTATAGTCCCGCGTGCCTTGTCCCTTGCACCACCCTGCAAGGCAGGGTATTCATTGATTAGCAAGGCCAGTTCATAACTGCGGTAACGGGTCTGACCTGCATAATTTATCCCTGTCCCATCCCCCTGTATCATCCAAAAGGCATAAAACCCCAGACACAGGAGGGTCACAAAGAGGACAGTCAATGGGGCAATTAATGCTACCAGTTTGAGGACTACGCCCTCCTTAGCCCATTCTCTTGCCTTCTTTTTTGTCATATTTTTTTTATCATAATAAGAGGCCTCCGAAAATTTTAGTAGGGGCGAATCCGCAATTCACGAACACCGTACAGATAAGATGTGGTGCGAATCCGCCGATCTTTTTGGCGGACCTAAGGCATGACAATACGCCCCCTACGAATGCGTGGATTCGGTGGAGTAGCCGCAGGCTTTAGCCTGCGAGGAATAACGCAACCTAAAGGTTGCGGCTACTCCATCTACGCCGGGGTTGGCCCATGCACAGCTATACCCTCTCCCTTAGTCTCTGAGGGGGGACTCGCCTGGCCCTCTGCCGTAGAGAACTGGGGCAGGGCCACGGTCTTTCTTAATCCTTCCAGGTAAATCTGCCGGGTACTTAATATCTCAGGTAATGAATCTACAAATACCTTCACCAGTTTTGGGTCAAACTGTGTGCCGGCGCACTTCTTAAGTTCCGCTACGGCCATCTCCACAGGGAGGGCCTTCCTGTAGGGTCTGTTGGCCGTCATCGCCTCAAAGGTGTCGCAGATGGCCAGTATCCTTGCCCCGAGGGGTATGTTGTCTCCCTTGAGGGCGTAGGGGTAACCAGTCCCGTCGTATTTTTCCTGGTGGTAGCGGACTATCTCAAGTTCCTTGCGGAGGAATACCAGGTCATTAAGGACTTTGATTGATAACACCGGGTGTGTCTTTACTACGGTAAACTCCTCGCTAGAGAGGGGGCCGTTTTTCTTGAGTACACCGTCCGGTACGCCCACCTTACCCACGTCATGGAGCAGGCCGGCGGTCCTGACGACCTCCACTATGTCTTGTGGCAATCCCAATTTAACAGCAAGGGCTGCAGCATAATGTGACACCATGTAGGAATGGGTGGCAGTATAACCGTCCTTTAGCTCCAGGGCGTTTACCAGTGCCCTTATAGATTGGATATAGAGGGCACTCAAGGTCTTTGCCCCGTATTGCATCATAGAGGCGTCCCGCATGCGGTTGGGGGTGGGAGAGGCAGGTATGGAGGGGCTGGCGGTCGCTTCTCTTTGCCCAGTGGTGGGGTTCTCCTCA
>DATETB010000191.1:0-4399 GCA_035283825.1 Candidatus Brocadiales bacterium
ACGGCTGTCCGGCCTGGAAAAATATATTAGCTCAAATATACAGTAGGAGGGCCTCTCCGGGGCAAACCTCTCCGCCCGCATCCCGTCCTTGTTTATATAAATTATCTCCCCCGGGGCTACCTCCCTGACGTATTCCGCCCCCGCCTGGTCCAGGGCACAACTCTCCGAGGCCAGTACGTATCCCCCCTCTAACTTCCCCAGGCAGAGGGGCCTGAACCCCCCCGGGTCTCTCACCGCAATCATCTCCTTTTGGGTGAGGATAAGGAGGGAGAAAGAACCTTTAAGGTTTTTGAAGAGTTTACCCAGGTCAGTATTGAATTCTGTCCTGGCCATGAGGTGGAGGATTATCTCTGTATCGCACGTAGTCTGGAAGAGTGAACCCTGCGACTCCAGCAGGCGCTTCTGGCTGACCGCCTCTGTCAGTTGCCCGTTATGGGCGATGGCTATCTGTGCGGCAGGGCTGCCCCCGAAGGCACATTCCCCCACCAGGGGTTGGGCGTTAAGCGGGTGGCTGAGCCCCACAGTGGAATAACGGACGTGCCCTATGGCGGCATGGTTCCTCAGTCTCTTCAAATCTTCCGGGGTAAAGACCTGGTTCACCAGGCCCATACCCTTATGCCACTGGATTACCTTGCCGTTGGTAGAGGCTATCCCGGCGCTTTCTTCACCACGGTGCTGTAGGGCGTAAAGGCCATAATAGACCTTATCTACTGCGTTAGGGCATCCGTAAACCCCCATGATGCCACAACCGTGTTTGATAGATTCGCTTTGCTCACTACAAGGTTGTGTCATTCCATTGCTCCCCGCCAGGTTATCCGAGGGCCCATTTTAGATACACAGAGGAGGTTGAAAATCCGCTTGAAAATCCGCCTCGGGCGGACTCAGGCGGAGTGTTGCCTGGCATAACAGGCTAATTATACCATGCCTGTTCCCGTAGTCAATCAAAAGTAGGGGCGACCCGCCGGGTCGCCCCTACACATTAAAAAGTGTACCCATCTCCATATACTCCACAAGCCCTGAAATATAATATTTGACAAACGAAGCAGAAAATTATAGGTTTTGTGTTAGAAGGCCGATAAAGTGTGATTTCTTCTTTTTTAACGTACATACGTATTGGGTGTACACATAAGCATTTAGACCACCGTATAACCCGCCTATAGGGATAGCGGACTTTCGGCATAGTCGCTGAACCACATAAGGAACTGGAGAGACCTTGCTATGGTAGAGAAAAGGCCGAAGGACTGGGTCAAAAAGGGCCTCACCCTGAAACTGGCCGCAATACTCGTCCCATTAACCGCCCTCTTTGTAGCCCTCCTGGTGCTGGGGCTTTACGCCACATTTAAGCTGAGAGGGGATGCAAAAGGCATAAATTATGCAGGCCAGCTACGCTACCGCAGTTATCAATTGGCCACACGGGTCAATGAATACCAGGCACTGCAAGGGGGTGCAAGAGACGGGGCCCGTAGTGTCATACTTAACCTGACAGAAGAATTTGAGACGATTTTGTACGGTCTCAGAGACGGCAACAAGACCCTGGGCCTTAGTGGTTTCAAAACAGGAGCAGATTTTAGTTACAATGACCCCTGGTGGCAATTTGATAGACACATCAAAGACTATAACCAGAGGATAAAACCTTTAATCCTCCACATCCTGGAGTCCCCTGACCAGGAAGGGGCAAGGGAGGCCCTTAAGCTATATAATAAAAATATCCCTCCTTTTGTAGACGATGTAGACCGCACGGTGCGTCTGTTAGAATCGCTGTCAGAAAAGAAGCTCTCAGGGTTCAAGAACACAGAGTTTATCCTCCTGGGCCTGTTTCTGGGGATAGTAGGGACGTCTTTCTTCCTTGCCGTATTCTTCATACGCAGGCCCTTGTTGGGTATCCTTAAGGGGGCGGAGGCCTTTAGCCGTGGAGACTTAAACTACAGGGTACCTGTGAGGGGCAGGGATGAGATGGGCGCCCTGGCCCATAGCTTTAACACCATGGCAGAGACTATTAAAAATAACGTTAATACTATTGAAAAGAATGTAAGGGAGTCGCAGGCAAGCCGCAATCTACTACATGGGGTGTTAGGCGGTATAGGTTGTCTTGCAAGGATTGTAAACCCCAGGACCCATAAGGTACTCTTACAAAATAACGCCCTGCAGTCCCTCTACCCCCAGGGGTCGGAACGCCCTTGCTACACCTTGTTGGGCAGAGAGACGGAGTGCGAACGCTGTACTAGCATGGAAGCTATTGAAAGAGGGAGAGATATCTACAAAGAAGAGGAGCTCCCCGGAGGTATCTCTTACGCCATCCACTCCTTCCCGCTTGCTAATCCCGATGGTACTATAACTAATGTCATGGAAGTGATAAGGGATATTACGATTAATAAGAAGATGGAATCCAGGATACAACTACTAGAGTCTCAGAAGATGGACGCCATTGGACACCTCTCTGGCGGTATAGCCCATTCCATAGAAACCCCTATATCCAGGATATACATGAACGCAAACGGCCTCCTCAAAAAGATAGAGGAGGCCAAAGACTGTTCCATCTACGAGGAACTTAAGGATCGCCTTGCGGAGATAAAAGAGGCGGCCAGGCATTGTAATACTGCGATGAAAGACCTCCTCAGTATATCTGAGTTGCCCAAACCAGAGAAACTGCCTGTCTCCATAAACGAGACCGTGGAACACGTCCTGAGTGTGGTAGCCCCCCAATGGAAACCTATGGATATCCAACTGAATATCCAACTCGTAAAAGAACTCTCTAACACAACCCTCACGACCCCGGGCAATCATGGCCAGTTGAAGGCGGCATTTATGAACCTCGTCTCTAACGCCATAGACGCCATGCCCGGAGGGGGCACCCTGACCGTTAAGACCCGTTCCCTTATCAGAGGGGACAAGGTTGAAGTAACCATCAGTGATACAGGCCCTGCAATAGATAGAAAAGACCTACCACACCTCTTTGACCCCTATTTTATCCTCAAAATAAGGCCACCTACGAGGTGTACAGGGCTGGAACTAGCCATTGCCCAATTGACCATCCAGTCCCACGGGGGCACCATTGAGGTGGACTCGGAGGAGGGCAGGGGTACGACCTTTAAGGTAAGGCTGCCTGTTTATAGTGAGGCTGGGTAGGGGCGAACCTATGTGTTCGCCCAGGGAGTAGGGGGTAGAGAAGAATTGCATTGTAAATTGGAAATTGCAAATTTTAAAATTTAATCCGCCTCAGGCGGACCGATTTACATTTTACAATAGACTCTGGACTTTGGACTATAGACTTTTTTTAGTCCATAGTCTATTGTCTACAGTCCATTTTGACAAGAAGCCCCTTGAAGCCTTACTCCTTTCATGTTAATATTTTAGAAACGACCCATGGGGGATGGTAGATGTTTAAATCAGTAAAGACGAGACTTATAGTCCTTTTCCTCCTCCTGGCCTTCCTACCCTTGCTGGCCCTGAGGTTTATTGCGTATCCCCATGCACTTGTCGCCCTTAAGGCAGGGGCGCTCAAGAACCTGGAGAACGTGGGGATAAAGCAGGCAGAGATTGTTACCCTGTGGATGCGTGAGCGGGTAAGGGACGTAAAGGTGGCCGCCCAGAACCCACTGGTGATACAGGGTACACACATAACCCCCAGAGATAAGGAGTTTCTCCTCTTATCTGCCCTCCTGAATACTATCAAAGAGTCTTACGGGTACAAGGAGGTCTTAATCAGTGACGCAGAGGGGCAGGTAAGGGTCTCCGCCTCCGAACACCTCCGCGGTACAAATATCTTTGACTCCGAGGGGTTCCGCAGGTCCCTGGCTGGTAGGGCCTTTATTTATGAGGTATTTCCCAGGTCAGGGGCAGGGCCGCTTACTACAAAAGATGACCTCCCCTGCATGATCTTTTCCAGTCCTGTAACCTCCGGGAACAAGGTCCTGGGCGTACTCATATTCCAGATGGAGTTGAGGGGAATTAATAGCCTGATGAAGACCGTAAACCTTGGGGTAAGCGGCGAGACCTACGTGATAGACGACAAGGGGCTTACCCTTACGGAGCTGAAACACTGGCCCAGGGAGAGTGGGAGTATTGGACAGGGTATAAATAACCCCAGAGACGGTAAACCTACCCTGGCCGTACAGGAGTGCCTCAACGGACAGGAGGGGTTTGACGCCACAGGCTACCTTAACTATTCGGGTGTAGAGGTCTTTGGCTTCTGGCAATGGATACCAGAGTTCAAGCTAGGGATACTGGCGGAGGTGGGTAAAGACGAGGCCCTGAGGGACGCCTATGACCTCAAGGTAATGGTGAACAGGGTTATCTTTGGCCTGAGCATATCCATCATCCTGGTTGCCTTTTACATGGGAAAGAAGATATCCAGGCCCATCCTGAGCCTCACGGCACTCACCAGGAGGATGGCCCAGGG
>DATETB010000192.1:0-4235 GCA_035283825.1 Candidatus Brocadiales bacterium
CGTCGCCATTGGGGCGGCCGCTGGTACGGGGGTATCCATCTCCATGTCACTAGCCAAGCCCATCAATAAATTGACTGAGGCAGTTAATAAATATAAAGGTGGAGACCGTGAAGCCAGGGCCAATATACACCGCAGAGACGAACTTGGAGTACTGGCCAACTCCTTTGACACTATGGCCCAAGAGCTTAGTGCACTCACCACAGACCTGGAAAAACGTGTGGCCGAGCGTACCGCAGAGTCCGAGGGGCGGGCAAAGGAACTGGCACGTTCCAATACGGAACTACAGCAGTTCGCTTACGTTGCCTCGCACGACCTGCAGGAGCCGCTCCGTATGGTGCAGGGCTACACACAGCTAATGGTACGGCGTTATAAAGGTAAGTTAGGTGAAGAGGCTGACGAATTTATTAACTTCATCGTAGATGGGGTGTCCAGGATGCAGGGGCTTATTAATGCCCTGTTGACCTATTCCCGTGTGGGTACACATGGGGGCCTCTTTGAGCCTACGGACTGCAATATCCTCTTGAAGCAGGCACTTGCCAATCTGCAGGTGGCCATTAAGGAGTC
The DNA here is from genome assembly GCA_035283825.1 of Candidatus Brocadiales bacterium. Lineage (GTDB taxonomy): Bacteria > Planctomycetota > Brocadiia > Brocadiales > Bathyanammoxibiaceae > 2-12-FULL-52-36. Next base: position 565 of record DATETB010000192.1, read on the forward strand.
TGATGCGGACGTAACCAGCACCCCCCTGCCAGTAGTAAAGTGTGATGCCACGCAACTGGTCCAATTGTTCCAGAACCTTGTTGGCAACGCCATCAAATTCCGTGCGGATAAGCCCCCACAGGTTAACGTCTCTTCCGAGCGTAAGGGGAATGAGTGGGTCTTCTCCGTCAAGGATAACGGCATTGGGATAGACCCAAAGCATTTTGACCGCATCTTCCTGATATTCCAGCGCCTCCATACCAAGGAGCAATATTCCGGTTCCGGGATAGGCCTATCCATCTGCCAGAAGATTGTGGAGCGTCACGGGGGGCGCATCTGGGTAGAGTCAGTATCTGGACAAGGTACGACCTTTTATTTTACAATACCTGCTTAAGGAGACAATGGAGAGGATAAACTATGGGTAACGGAGAAGTCGGAAGACCAGTTAATATCCTGCTAGTGGAAGACAACCTCGGCGACGTGCGTCTCACACAGGAGGCCCTGAAAGAGGGAAAGGTAATCAACAATTTATCTGTGGCACGGGACGGGGAGGAGGCCATGGAGTTTCTGTGGCGGAAGGGTAAGTACGCCAATGCAATACGCCCAGACCTTATCCTGTTAGACCTGAACATGCCAAAGAAGGATGGCCGTGCGGTGCTGGCAGATATTAAGAACGATGAAGAACTGAGGAATATCCCGGTAGTAGTCTTGACCACCTCGGTTGCCGAACAAGACATCCTGAAGGCATACAACCTCCACGCCAACTGCTACATCACCAAACCGGTTGACCTGGGACAGTTTATTGAGGTAGTCAAAAATATTAACGACTTCTGGTTTACCGTTGTGAAACTGCCTACGAAGCTGTCAAAGTAAAGGAAGGACATGACTGACAAGGTTACGAGGGTACTACTGGTAGAGGACAATCCAGGCGATGCCCGACTGGTAAAGGAGATGTTGGCCGAGGCTAAGGACTCGTCATTTGAGGTGGAGTGGGCAGACCGTCTCTCAAGTGGGCTTGAATGCCTTGCCAGGGGAGGGATAGACCTGGTATTGTTAGACCTCTCCCTGCCTGACAGTCATGGGTTTGAGACGTTCGTAAAGACCCGTTCTCAGGCCGGGGAAGTGCCAATCGTAGTAATAAGTGGGTTAAGTGATGAGGCGGTCGCAATGGAGGTAGTGAAGGAAGGGGCCCAGGACTATCTGACCAAGGGACTCCTGCTGGACGGTGACTTCCTGGCGTTGTCTATACGCTTTGCCATTGAACGCCAACAGCAACTGCTGAAGAAATTGGAACAAAGCAGGCAGGAGCTAGAGGCCCGTGAGGCACGTTTTGGCAGGGTTATAACCAATAAGACCGAGGGTGTTATCGTTGCGGATAAGGATGAGGTCGTGCGTTTTGTCAACCAGGCGGCAAAGGCCCTCCTTGGACGTAAGACTGAGGAACTCCTGGATAAACCTTTTGATTTCCCTTTTGTGGCGGGAGAGACGACGGTACTCCACATTACCCACACAGGCCAGACAAAACTGGTGGAAATGAGGGTGTCCCAGACAGAGTTGGATGGGGAGACCCTCTATATTGCAACCCTTGCAAAGCAGTCGTAGGGGCCAAGTCTTGCCCCTATTTTAAAAGTCTCAATACGCCTAAAATCAGTCTTCCCACTGCCTCCATACCCTCCACCTCCACCATTTCCAGCGTATCCCACGGGGTATGGACCCATAAGGAACGCCTGGAGACGGTGGAGAACGTAACGGCACGGTACCCATTGGCAATAAACGGGAAATGGTCGGCCATAGCGCCCATTGTAATGGGGGGAGAATAGACCTGTAGGGGCACGTTGCAACGTGACCCTACGGCCTCTGCCGCCCTCCTTATTAAGGATAAAAATTCCTTCTGTCCCTGGGAAGAGGGATGGAGCCCTATCTTATCTGTGCAATAGATACTACCCTTCGTCCCCACTCCATCCAGGTTAATAAAGTAGGGGCGACCCGTTGGGTCGCCCCTATCCAGGGATTTGCGCAGCCAGAAGGCGCCAGCCAGCCCCTCCTCTTCCGCCCCTGTGGCCACAAAATGGAACCTTAAACCCTTTCCGCCTGAGGCGGATTGAACGTCCCTTGAGATGGCCTCCGCAAGATGGAGCATTAACGCTACCCCTGAGGCGTTGTCTATCGCCCCAGGGGAGAGATTCCTGGTCTTCGTCCATAACAACACTAGACCACTGGTGAGCGCCGTTATAAAAATGGCCCTATCAACTGCACCCGGTACGTGAAGACCGGCCAGTGGTACCAGGAGGTGGTATGCCGACAAAGACAACGTAGATAAAAATAGGGCCATTACCAGTGGAATACGCCCCCCAATGGGGAGGGTCTGGCTCTTGGAGTCATAATGGGCAAGGATGTAGATTTGTGTTGCCGGTTCTGGAGAGTGGCCTTCCGATTGTGGATTGTGGATTGCGGATTGCGGATTTGAGATTCCGAATTCCGAATTCCACATTCCGAATTCAGACGGCCATGAGGCCATTATGTTTTTTGAATGGAGTTTCCTGATTAATGGAAGCTCTTTGAAAAGGGCCCACCCAAGAAGGGCTACCACTGGCCTGCCCCAGAGAAAACCCAGGGTAAGAATTAAGATATAGAGGGACAATGTTACCCCAAGAAACGGGTAAAAGGGGGAGAGGAGATGGAGTGCCGTGAGGGAGAGTAAGACTATTAAGAGGAACCCTTTTGATAGGAGACCCAGTATGGGGGTGAAGCTGAATTCCTCGACCTCAGGTTCCATACCCAGGGCCTTGAACCTACTGACTATGTATTCTTGGGCCTGGGCCTCCCCGGTAGAACCCGTACGGCGGGGAAAGGAAAGGGCCTTGACGTATCCTAAAACTTCATAAGGGTCAAATTCCATAAGGCATATCTTGCAAGATAAGCTATGCGTTAGTTTTTATCCTATCAAAAGAGAGGAACCGCTTAAAGGGAAAAATTGTAGGGTATACAGACACGGGCTTTTTAGTAGGGGCACGTTGTCCGCCTGAGGCGGATGCCCCTACTAGCTAAGAAGATTGAAAATAATAAGTGTAACCCATGTCCGTATCATCCACAAAGCCCCCAAAAATATATTTGACACCAAAGACTCTGGGGTATATCTTTAAGCTCTAAGAGGGCGATTCCGGATGGAGTTGTACAGGTTCCTTGGGGGAGGGCCGGTTTCCGCCTAAGGCGGGTCCGGCGTCAAAAAAAGGAGGTGCGGGAGAATGGAACGGTCTAGGACTAATGGTATAATCTTAATAGTGGTAGGGGTAGTATTAGCCTCTGTCGCTGGTTTTGCTGATGAGTTGGGTCTTGGGGGTCCGAGGTATGAATTCGGCTGGTTGCAGGGGCTAGGCACGTTTTTAGGTGCTCTGGTTATTATAGTAGGGGTTTATCTGGCAAGGTTTGAAGGGAAATACGTTACTACTGCCGGGATTATTATGGTGATCCTCTTTCTGCTATGGGACAGGCTTGGGTTGGGTAGTCCCGGGTTCGGCTGTGTCCATTCCATTGCCCTCTTCACCGGGGCAGCGGTGAGCTGTGTTGGTATCTATTCCATGAGAAAAGGTTCTTAGTTAAAGTAAATCATAACCAGCCGTAGAAAAGGCAGCGTCCCCTGCCAGGCGCTGCCTTTTGCATTTAAAGTCCCTGGGTGATATTATATTTATAAA
>DATETB010000193.1:0-4763 GCA_035283825.1 Candidatus Brocadiales bacterium
GCATGAATCTGTGGTTATCTATCCTGCCAAAGCCTGTTACCATCGCCCTGTCGTCCCAGAAGTGCCTGTCCCCGTGGAGTTCCATGAAATCGTCCAGCATGAGGGTAATATAATCGGAGGTTAATGGCCTCAATGGGTGTCGGGCCAGTTTTACTACGTCATAGGGGGAAAGGGGCTGAGGGGATACCTCTTCTGAAGGGGCTTTCCTCTCTGTGGCTATCACTATCGGTGGGCGTGGCCCTGCCACTGTCGGGAGTCCGCCTGAGGCGGATGCCATCCCGCCGGGAGGGGTCGTCTGGGTCAACTGTAATATTGAATCGCTACTATGAAGTTCCAATGGCTCCTCCGTTACATGATTAAACTTCAAAAATTATGCGTCCCGTCCATACTATTGTCAACACAATTTTCCTGGGCCTGCGTGGAGTGGTAAGGGCACGGCGCGCCGTGCCCCTACTGCCTGGCGCCTATCTTTTTAAGCCTCGCATGTTCCACCAGTAAGGTCTTTCTGCCCACGGGGAAGTCTACCACCACCATCTGTCCCTTCCCACGACCTGTGGCCTCTCTTACCCTGCCGATACCAAAAGTGGGGTGCTCTACCTTCTGACCGGGGAAGAACCCTCCTGCTGATACTGCCTCCTCTTCACAAGAGAACCTATCGTCAGTGAAAGTCCTTTCTACCCTCCCCGCCGAGGCGGACTTCCAGCTTACGGCCTCTCCCCTGTAAGAAGCCCCCTCGGCGGGTGAAGTCCTGTCCTCTTCCTCTATAACCTCTTTTGGCAGCTCTTGTAAGAAACTGGAAGGGATAGACGCTACCTTCAGTCCGTATCTGGAACGATACGTAGTGTGCAGGAGTACCAGCCCCTCTTTGGCCCTTGTGATGCCTACGTAGAAGAGGCGTCGTTCCTCATCCAGTTCCGTCTCTGAGTGTAGACTCTGGGAATGGTGTAGGAGTCCTTCCTCAAGTCCGCAGATAAACACCGCAGGGAACTCCAGCCCCTTGGCCGCATGTAGAGTCATGAGGCTTACTGCCTCCGTCTGCCCATCCCAGCTATCCGTATCCTGCACCAGGGCCACCCTCTCCAGGAAGTCTTCAAGGGAACCATCCGGGTGCATCTTGTCGTATTCTCCCGCCGCATTGACGAGTTCGTCCACGTTGGCCTTCTTCTCTGTTATTGTCTCCGTCTGGTGGGCAAAGGTAGACTCAAGATAGGCCGTGTATCCCGTCCTTGCAATTACCTCTGTCACGAGGGGTCTCACCGGGAAGCGCGGCATTGCCTGGAGCACCTTGTAGAGTTCAGAGAAGGCCCCCAGCCCTCCCCTTGCCTTGCCTTTTATCCCACTGATTTCGGAACTGGCCACCTGGACGAAGTCATTATTTACGTTAACCACCTCTCTCTTAAGCCTTTCCACGGAGGTTTGGCCTATACCCCTGTGGGGCGTGTTTATTATCCTCTCAAAGGCCACCGCGTCCCTGGGGTTTACCAGTAACCTGAGGTAGCTGAGGATGTCCTTTATCTCCCTCCTCTGATAGAAGGCCACGCCGCTTACGATAATATAGGGTATTCCGTAAGACATCATGGCCTCTTCCAGTACCCTGGACTGGGCATTAGTGCGGTAGAATATGGCCATATCGGAGTATTTTTTTGATCCGCCTGAGGCGGAATGTAATTCCTCGGCCCTTGCGGCGACCTCTTTTGCCTCAGCCCTTTCGTCTTCGCAATGCACGACGGTAACTGGCCCCCCTTCCGGATTTTCCGTCCGGAGTTCTTTGCTCTTCCGGAATTTGTTATGCAGTATAAGTCCGCTGGCAAGCTGGAGGATGCGTTTGGTGGAGCGGTAATTTTGCTCCAGCCTGACTACCTTTGTATCGGGGTAGTCCTTCTCAAAGTCCAGTATGTTGCCCAGGTTGGCACCTCTCCAGCCATAGATGGACTGGTCTGGGTCCCCCGTGACGCAGATATTGCGGTATTTCTTTGAGAGTAACTTCTGTATGAGGTATTGGGCAAAATTGGTGTCCTGGTATTCGTCTATGAGGATAAAGAGGAATTTTTCCTGATAATGGTCAAGCACCTCGTGGTTCCCGGAGAGGAGTTCTATGAGCTTTAGTTGGAGGTCATCAAAGTCCAGGGCGTTGTTGGCTATGAGGAGTTCCTGGTACCTGGCGTAGACCTTGTTAGCTACTTGATGGTAGTAATCCGAACGTTCCTTTAGCATACCGCCAGGGCTGAGGAGGCGGTTCTTGGCGTTGCTGATGGTGGCGGCCATGGTGGCGGGCTTCCAGTGGGTGGGGTCTAATTCCAGTTCCTTCATGGCAGTCTTGATAGTACCTATGGTATCTGACGTATCATATATACTAAAGGAACGGGTATAGCCCAGGCGTTCCATGTTGCCCTCCGACCTTAATATCCTGGCACACATGGAGTGGAAGGTGGATATCCACAGCCCGGGGTAATTGTAATAGGCCAGTACCCTCTCCTTCATCTCGTCGGCGGCCTTGTTGGTGAAGGTGAGGGCCAGGATGTTGTAAGGGTTTACCCCCCTCTCTATCAGGTAGCATATCCTTCGGGTAATAACCCTGGTCTTGCCACTGCCTGCCCCGGCCAAGACCAGCAGGGGGCCTTCCAGATGGGTTATGGCCTCAAATTGGGGCTCTGTTACGTCTTTCAGGAGCTTGCTTACGGCCTTCATAAAAGAATAAGGTTCAAAAGCTCAAGGGTTCAATAGTTGACATCGCCGGTTTGATAGTAGATGGTTTTAACAGGCCAGCGCCCTGCTAATCATTTGCCAAGCATTCTCCTAACCTAACGGTATTCTCTATCTTGCTGGTACTTGCCATAATAACGACATCTGCGTAGACATCGTTATGGGCATTAGAACTTATAATTACGGCTGGTCTCTTCTTGGTTGCAGTTTGATCACTAAAAGGAAATGGAACAAGAATAACATCGCCTCGTTCATAGATTGTCATAAACGACATCCTCTTCATTGTTCCATATCTTTTTAAAAGATGCCGTAGATAGCTCTTGAGAAGCCTTTGCTAGGAGACTTCTATCTTTCTTGCTTTCCAAAAACTGAATAAAATCATATACCTCCACAAGGAGGGTTTCCGTTTGAAGATACGTAGGGTGCGCCTTCACGCACCCTACATTTCTATGCAAAGCTGGTAACTTCCACCGGGCGTTCCACTGCCAGGCTCTTCCGATGCAGTTTGATGCGTTTCTGTTCCCTGGGTGGTAAGCTATGGTAAAATTTTATTTAATAAGTATTTCACCAGGGCCAATCTTTATCTCCACCTCAAACCGATTTAAAAAATCCATACCTAACAGGCCGTCCACATAGGTTCCAAAAGGTAGCGTATGGGCCAAAACCTCAAAATCTTCAATAGACTTTCCCAGGCAATGGAATCTGTTTAAATGAACTGCTGGGACAATTTCGTATCCACTGCCCGTAATAATTCTTTGCCTTTTCTTTGCTACGGCAGGACTACACCCAATATTCTCAAGTATCTCTTGTGAGATAATTGTATATGCAGAACCGGTATCTAAAAGTAGTTTTGTATATGCCTTCCCTTCCGGCCCCTCAAGGAGGGATTTAAGCATAAGCAATTGACCGTGCCGTTCAAGGCTATATGTTTTCATAGCGGAGGACTACAGCAAGATCCTCAGGTATCTTCCCCGTGTATTCTATGGAAAAGTTTTTTGGCCTGAGTTCTAAAAGTTTTCTGTAAATCTGCTCCTTGTCCTTAGCGTGTGCGATTACGCCTCCCTCCTTAAGATTAAAGTCTTCGTCCACTTCTTTCACGTCAATCAGTACCCACTCATCTTTAAAGCTTTTTACAATTTCCTTCCATTTCATAGTCTCTACTCCTTAGCTCTTTCCCATGTCAAAAGTGTCTTATACGGCAGTATCATGGTTTCACCACCAGGCACACATCTTGCCTTTCTATGACCTCTCCCACCACGGTGGCCTCCTCTACTCCCCTGCTGTGGAGATTTTTAAGCAAGGTCTCCGCCTTCTCCCTGGATAAAGAGACAAGAAGTCCCCCTGAGGTCTCTGCCCCATATAAGATATCCAAGAGGTCGTCAGAGATCTTTCCTTCAAGTCTCACGTTGGGTGAGACGTAGTGTTTATTCTGTACCGATGCCGCCGGCATCAGTCCCGATTGGGCATGGCGTAAGGCCCCGATCATGAGGGGAAGCTTCCCGGCCTGGAAGGACAGGGTTACCCTGCTTGCAAGGGCCATCTCAAGGCCGTGTCCGAGGAGGCCAAAGCCCGTGATGTCCGTGCAGGCATTAACGCCTGCCTCCTGCATGACCTCAGAGGCCACCGCATTCAGGGACTTCATGGCGGTGGTCATGGCCTCTACTTCCTCCCCTGAGGCCTCCCCGGCCTTGTATGCAGAGATTATCAACCCTCCACCCAGGGGCTTGGTCAGTACCAGCACGTCCTCAGGTCTGGCCCCGGCGTTAGTAATTACCTTCTCAGGGTTTATTAACCCGGTGACGGAGAGCCCGAATTTTATCTCTGTGTCCTGCAGGGTGTGTCCACCTACCACCACTGCTCCAGCCTCGTGCACCTTTTCGGCTGAGCCCCTGAGGATTTCTGAGATAACGGCTGACTCTACCTCCCGCATGGGGAAGGCCAGTATGTTCATCGCCGTCAGGGGTCTTCCCCCCATTGCATAGACGTCACTCAGGGCATTAGCGGCTGCTATCTGCCCGTAGTCATAAGGGTCGTCCACAATAGGGGTGAAGAAGTCCAGG
>DATETB010000194.1:0-11927 GCA_035283825.1 Candidatus Brocadiales bacterium
TAGTAGACACCGCGCCGGGACTCGTTTACAATGCCCTCCTTGTCGCACATCTTTCTGAACCTTCTGAGGGCCTCTTTTAGGTTCTCTTCCCCTGTCAGTAATATCTTAGCCACTACGCCTTTTCACCCCGTTTCTCTTGATAGCCTGGAAAGTTTAGACTAAAAATTATATCTCATAAATCATTTATAAGTCAAGAAATAAATCTCTGAGCTATGTGGATGTTATAGCTAGGCTGTTGCCGAAGTGATTTTGGACGTCCAATATGACAATGGAACAATGGACAGCTAAGGACTTATGACAGCTAAAATTGCACAAAGAGACACCTTTTAGGGTTGGGCAACAGCCTCTCTATAGCTAATACAAAAGGGGGGAAGGGGTGTTACCCTATTGGGCTGAGAATAGGTTCACCAGGATGGATTTACTCAAAACCGTATGTGCGGCCGTGGTTGACGGGTGTATCGTAATGTGATAAACTGCCTTCCAGAAAGACTTAAAATGCTTAGTTCTATTCGCAGTAAGACAATAATTCTCTTTTTCCTCTTTTCCTTCGTCCCTTTACTGACCTCCAGGTTGGTGGTCTTTCCTAAGGTCTGGAGGGCCTTTCAAGAGGTGAGGATAAGGGACCTGGAGAGCGTGGGCCACAAGCAGGCCGAGCTTATCTCCGTGTGGATGAAGGAGCGCAAGGCCGATGTTGCGGCTACGGCCAGGGAGTACCTTGTCAGCTCCTTTCTGAAGTTTGTTCCGGGGGACAGGGAGTATCAGGAACTTATCTCTTATCTCCAGTTCGTAAGGGATAATTACGGTTACAAAGAGGTCTCTATCGCTGACATACAGGGCAAGCTCAGGGTATCTACCAGAGAAGACCTCCTGGGTCTCAGTATAGCGGAGTTTGATTACTTCCGGGAGGCACTGAAGGGCAACGTCTTCGTAACCCGTGTCCACCCCTCTGCCTTCCCCATCCAGAACGAGTCCGGGGAGATGGAGAGGGGCGTACCCACCCTCCTTGTCTCAGGCCCCGTAAGGGACGACAGGCACAGGATTATTGGGGTAGCGAGCCTGAGGGTGGACGTCATGTCCCTCTCCAGGGAGATGCGCAGGGTAAAGCTTGGTGAGACGGGGGAGACCTATCTGGTGGACGAAAATGGTTACATGATTACTGAATCCCGTTTCGCCTCCACCATCAGGGAGATGGGGCTGATAAAGAAGCGGACGGCCCTGGAATTGAAACTCGTAGACCCCACTACCGGTCAGCTCACCAGGGGGGTGCAGGCCTGCCTGAAGGGGGAGCTGGGATATGACGTAGAAGGTTACCCGGACTACCGTGGGGTGAAGGTGCTGGGTTTCTGGCACTGGATTCCTGAGTACAACTGGGGGCTTATGTCTGAGATTGATGTGGACGAGGCTTACAGGGACCTTTATGAGCTTGATAGGGCACTCATACTTATTACCTTTGCCTTCACCCTGGTGATAGTGGCGGCGGCGGTCTTCCTTGGGCGCAGACTTACCGCCCCCATCCTCCACCTGACGGAAGTTACCCGGAGGATGTCCAGCGGAGACCTGCGTCAGAGGGTGGGCATAAGCTCTAAGGACGAGATAGGCGCCCTGGCCGAGTCCTTTAACACCATGGGGGAGACTATAGAAAAGAGGAGTGAGGAGCTAGAATCCACCAAGCAATACCTGGAGAGTATGTTTGACTCCATACGGGACGTCATCGTAGTAGTAGATAAGAACGAGACCATCATGAGGGTCAACCAGGCGGCCATAGATGAGTATGGAGAGGACATCATAGGTAAGAAATGTTACGAGGTCCTTATGTCCCGGGACTGCAGGTGTGACGTATGCCTGAACCTGAAGGTGGCAGAGGAACTCAAACCTGCCTTTGCGGAACATGCCGCCCCCAGTAAGGAGAAGGTCTTCTTCACCGAGTCCTACCCGCTCCTGGACGCCAGGGGTAACTTGCAGGCCATTATAATGGTCTCAAGGGACGTGACCCAGCAGAAGCAGATGGAACAGAGACTCCAGAGGTACACCCTTGACCTGGAAAAGGCGGTGGAGGAGAGGACCAGGGCGCTAATGCTTACTAATAAGGAGCTAGAAAAGGCCAACCTGGAACTAAGAACCCTGGATAGACTAAAGGACAGCATCATCAGGGACGTCTCCCATGAGCTTAAGAGTCCAGTGGCCCAGGTAAAGATGGCCTTTGACCTGTGGTTTGAAGAGAAGGATAAAGGGAAACTGGATGCAGAAAAAGAAAAGAAATTGGCTGCGGTAATTAGCAATAACGTCCTCAGGCTCCAGAGGACTATTGCGGCAGTACTAGACCTCTCCAGCATAGAATCAGGACAGGTGAAGTACAAAAAAGAGAGACTTCAATTGGAGGAGTTGGTCCAAAAGGTTATAATGGGCTATGCACTGGTGGTGGAGCAAAAGGGCCTCACGCTCAAGACAGATTTCCCCTCCAGGCTCCCAGAGGTCCAAGGGGATAAGGAGCATCTGACCAGGGTTATCTCTAACTTGATAGATAACGCCGTCAAGTACACCCCTAAAGGGGAGATATTGGTCTATGGAGAGGAACGGGATGGCAGGGTAGAGATTCACGTAAGAGACACAGGAATGGGTATTGGCCTGCCCAGGGAACAATATGATAAACTGTTCCAGAGATTTTACCAGGAAAGGCCCCGTTATGATGGTGTAGGGGTAGGGCTGGCCATCTGCAGGGCTATTGTGGAGGCCCATGGAGGGAAAATCTGGGCAGAAAGCGGGGGGACCGGCAAGGGGTCTACGTTCAGTTTCTTTGTACCATTAACAGGACAAAAGGATGAATCACACCAATAACAAGATTATATTAATTGTAGAGGACGATGAGGAGTTCCAGGAACTCTTCTCCATGATGCTGGAAGATACGGGGTATAGTATCATAAGGGCCTATGATGGCACTGAGGCCCTAAAAAAACTGGAGGAACAGAAACCTAACCTCATCATCCTGGACATACTCCTGGAGGCAATGATGGGGGACGCCTTCTTTCTCCACCTGAAGAGGGTGCCCGAATACTCTGACATACCCATCGTCATTACCAGCAGTTTTTCTGCCAAGGACTACCCCAATCTCCGTGAGATTGACCCCAGGCTTGTCTTCCTGGAAAAACCCTTTTCCAAAGAGACACTCCTAAGGGTAGTGCAGGAAAAGCTGGGGAAGTAGCCCCTATTGGTAGGATGACAGACGTCAAATCCAAAGGACAAATGAACCTTGATTTGACGTTTGAGCGTTGCTATGAGACCCCTGGAAAACTCTGGCCTTCAATGTAGGGGCATCCGCCTCAGGCGGACAACGTGCCCCTACTCACTCGTCGTTTGAACGCTATCAATTATGTCTGACACCTTTGACCCCGAATACAGCTGGCTTACAACCTGGAAGGAGAACCCCCACCCACCCATCCTCTTTTATGGCACCAGTTCCAATCTGGTTCATAAGATTGAGGAACATGGGTTGACCCCCGGGATGGAAGAGGAGGATAACCTCATGGCCATTGCCAGGCACGTCCTCTCCTCGGCCAAAAAGCTGGGAGATAAGAGGACGGCTGAACAGGCAGAAATAATCCTGCTGGAGCATGGAGAAAAGCCAGGGCCTTTGAAGCTGACCTTTAATTATTACCATGCCCTCTATCTTGCCAGAAAAAAGACAAGGAGGTTAGAAGCCCTGCAGTGGCTTTGTGAGACCTTCGGGGAGAGGGCAGGACAATGCGAGGATGCAAACCTGGCGGAGTTAGCCATAGACCGGGTGCGTTATTCCTGCCAGGGGATGTGTGACCTCCACCTCAGCCCGCCGGGGATAGTTGTATACGTACGTACTGACCTCTCAAAGTTCCAGAACCTCTCACCTTTACTGAAGGACAAAAAGGAGCTTAAAAGGGCCTTGAAAGGGAAGAGCCGCCTATGCAAAAATCATTGGCCGAAGGCCTCCTGGTGGAAGAAATTGACCAGGTCTGCGGTGGAAAGATACCTGGAGGAGTCCATCAGGGGAGACCAAGACCGTCCAGGCCTCGGCGAAGAGGTCGTTACCCTTTCCCCCATCCCCATCACAGATATACTCAGGATAGAATTACCCCCAGGCGGAGAGTAGGGGGTAGGTATTGTTTACTGTTTACTCCCTACTGCCTACTGTCATCAAGAGACAAATATCTTCCCAGGGTTCATTATGCCCTTGGGGTCAAAGAACTTCTTGAGAGCCTTCATCAGCTGGAGCTCTTGAGAGGGGACTTCTAGAGGTAAGAACTCTGCCTTAGCAATGCCGATACCGTGCTCCCCCGTTATTGTCCCCCCTACGGAGACCACCTTTCTTAGCATCTGTTCCACCATCTCCGCCACCTTCTTTTCGTCTTCCTCTCCGTACCCGTAGAGGAAATTCACGTGGACGTTACCATCGCCTATGTGGCCAAAGCAGGCGCTATGGATGGAGTATCTCTCCCCAAGGGAGTAGAGTTCTCGCAATACCTCTTTTATCTTGCTCCTGGGGACGCAGATGTCTTCATTGAGCTTCCTCCCAGCTACCTTGAAGAGGGCAGGTGAGATGGATTTCCTGACGGCCCACAAGGTCTCTCTCTCTTTCGCCGTCTTAGCTATGGTGACCTGAAAGGCCCCATGCTCCCAACATGCCTTTTCTACGCCCGCCACGTCCTTTTCTACCAGAGACGCCTCACCGTCTACGTCTATTAGGAGGAAGGCATTGGCTTTTTCAGGTATCTCTGCCCCTCCATACCCCCTGATGGAGTTGATGCAGATACTGTCCACGAACTCAAGGGTCTTTGGGATTATCCCCTGGCCCAGTATTATGCCATCAGCCGCATCCGCCGCCGCCTCGGGGTCATTGAAGTAGGCTAACAGGGTCTCCACCCTCTCAGGTAGTGGGATGAGTTTTACCGTAATCCTGGTGAATACGCCCAGTGTCCCCTCAGAGCCTACGAAGAGCCTGGTAAGGTCATAGCCCGCCACACTCCTCAAGGTCCTTCGTCCAGTATTTATTACACTGCCGTCCGGCAAGACCACCTCCAGGGAGAGAACGTAGTCCCTGGTAACCCCATACTTAAGCCCGGCCATCCCACCCGAGCACTCGGCCACGTTTCCCCCTAACGTGGAGAACTCGGCACTGCCAGGGTCCGGGGGATAAAAGAGTTTGTACCTGGCCACCTCATCCTGAAATCGTTTTGTAATCACCCCAGGCTCTACGGTAGCCATAAGGTCATTGGGATTTATCTCCAGGATACGGTTCATCCTGGTAGTATCCAGGACTATGCCTCCGTGCAAGGGGACAGAGCCCCCCGAAAGCCCACTGCGTGCCCCGCAGGGATATACGGGGATTATAAATTTATCTGCCACCTTTATTACAGCAGAGACCTCCTCTGTACTGGCGGCCTTTATTATTACGTCCTGGATGGCCTTTTGTCTGGTAGCAGTAGCGTCGTAAGAGTAACAGACCCTGTCCTCTATATGGGTGATAACGTTTTCCTTCCCTAAGGCCCTATAAAGGGCCTCCATTGCGGCAGGGCTTACTTTACTCTCTTTGGGGAGGGTGTCTTTTGTCATTGATAACGCCATAATAACAAAGTTTTAGATGGAATTCAAATTCCAGTATAGGCCCTTTTGCCCCAGGACCAGGGAGTAGGAAATAGCAATCTTTTTTGACCCCCCCCCCACCTTGTTAAAAGGATTGTAAATTGGAAATTGTAAATTTTAAATTTGAAATTTCCAATTTACAATTTGCAATACAGTCTTTCCCCTACCCCCTGGTCTTGGGGGCTTCCGCCGGGTGTCTTATCCTCTCCCAGAAGGGTTCAAACTGGAACGTGGGGCTGTGTTCGGGGTCATGGCACCCCTTGCAACCCTCTGAGGAGACCTTGCCGTATCCATCCTGTAGGGACAGGTCTTTAGACCTGTCCGTGTTGGACAGACCTGAAGGTCTGTCCCTACTGCGGGCGTTGGCAATATGGAGACTGCCCGGCCCATGGCATCCCTCACAGCCCACGCCTGTGAGGTCAGGGCTTATGTCCTGAGACTGGAAGCCGCTCACGTAATTGAGGCCCACCACATGGCAGGCTACGCACTCGGGGTCAGAGGCCCGCCCTGCCTTTAGCAGTGTCTCATAGGCAGTGGCATGGAGGGTACTCCCCCAGTGCTGGGATACGGCAGGGTGACAGGGGCTACATGCACGACTCCCAACGTAGCTGGTCTGTCCAGGGAGGGGGAATCTTTCTACCCTGGAGAGGAGTCTCTCCTCTTTGAGCCTCTCCTGGTAGTTATCAAGCAGGCTGAGCATGAGGGCTGAGTCCTCAAGCCGCTCGTCCAGGGTTACAGTCTCCATTACCCCTGAGCCCTTGTCAGGATTGTAGTGATACAGCACCAGGTGTTTGCCCTTAATGCCGGGGGTGAAGACCCAGGTATTATCTTTTTTAATTACTATCGGATGGTCCACCCCATGCCCCGAGGCAACCAGATGGAACTCTGGGAAGTTACCGGCAAGCCCAAGGGACTCTTCCAGGGGGGCGTGGGAGAGGAGTACCAGGACGTCTACTTTGTCCTTTAATTCCCTCACCAGGGGTGGAAGGGCCTCGGCGGGGGGAATTATTTCTACGCCGGAGGGCGGTGACCCAACCAGGGATGGGGAAAGGACCCCGAGGAATCCGACCCTAAGAGTTTTTCCACCAGAGACTACTTCCAGTACCTTATAGGGGGCAACCTCAATGAGGGGGCTTGATGGTTGAACGTTAGAGGAGAGCAGGGGTACTGAGCCTGGGGGGAAGAGGTAGGCCAGTACATCCAATCCCATATCCAGGTCCATCTCCCCCAGGTTATGTATGGAGTAATTCATGATTTCTAGGGCCTGGGTAAGGGTTTCTGCCTTTAATTCATCCTGCCTCCTGACATGGCCTGCGGCGAGGGTGTCCCCGCCAACAAGGTCGCCAAGGCTTACTGATAACCACTGCCCAGAAAGGGATTTTAGGAAGGTGTGCCTCTTGGCTATACCTCCCAGTAGGGGCTTCGCACAGCCACAGGGTTCCAGATAACCCCTTTCCTCACCACTGAAGAGGAGGCATCCGCCTAAGGCGGACTGTGCCTGTAATGGGGCAGAGAGGAGGGCGAGGAGCAGGAGTGCACAGGGTATCATTCTTTTATAGTAGCAGAGATGGGAATGGTAATAAGCGGCTGGGATGTACTCGTAGTATGTATCGTCAGACTCCCTTCAGACCTGCCTACTGGGGCCTCTTTGCTGAGGATTACATCTATACGGCAATTCGCTCCGCCTGAGGCGGACGAACCTTCCCCTCCCGGGTCGCTACGCAGGCTGAAGACCTCGGCTGGGAGTGGCCCTGTCTCCTGAACCCTTTCCGTCTGAAGCGGATTTCC
The DNA here is from genome assembly GCA_035283825.1 of Candidatus Brocadiales bacterium. Taxonomy (GTDB): domain Bacteria; phylum Planctomycetota; class Brocadiia; order Brocadiales; family Bathyanammoxibiaceae; genus 2-12-FULL-52-36. The sequence goes on from DATETB010000194.1 coordinate 7,399, forward strand.
GCCTGAGGCGGATTGGGCTTCGGTTGGGAGTATCCCCGCCACTTCAACCCTGACTAACCTGACCCCAGGGTTGTGGAAGGTGATAAGTAGCTGTCTTACCGCCTCTGTGCCCCGCCTGACCAGTCCAAAAGAGAGTTGAGTGGGAAAGACTGAGGCATCGCTAACCACCTCCCCGGAGAAGGGGATAGTGATAATGGGCTGTCTAGGGCTATTGGTGTGAACTACCAGGTCTCCACCAAACCTGCCTGCAGGGGAATCTTTCTTTACCTCTAATTTTATGGCATAGAGACCACCTGCCTGTCTCTCTATGGAGGTAATCTCCAAGGCCCCGGAAGAGGATTGGGCCTCAGATACCTTGAGTTCCATGCCAGTAGGGGATTTTACCTCTACTTTGAGGTTGCGGCCGTCCCCTTGTCTTATCTGGCCCAGCGTTAATCTGGAGGGTTCAGCCACTACCTCCTCCAGGACGAAGGCCTCCAGGGTTAGGGTATGGGTGGGTTCTGATGGGTCGTTGGTGTCTACCATCACGGTCTTGGTTACTCTTCCCACGAAATTTTTAGAATCAAAGGTTACCTCCACATAGGCCTCTCCTCCAGGGGGGACTACCTTCTGAGAGGGTTCGGCCGCAGTACACCCACAGGAAGTCCTGACCTTTCTAATCTCCAACTCTGCCTCCCCTGCGTTTTTTAGTAGAAAATGATGCCGGACCCTCTCCCCACGGTATATCTGCCCAAAGGAATGAAGACTCTCGGGGACGGTTAGACGGGGGGTTTTCCCAGGAGTGGCCCTGCCACCTTGTAGGGGCAGACCTACGTATCTGCCCTGCACCAGACCTGCCCTAGAGCGGAGCGAAGGGACGGTGCAGGGTCTGCCCGATGGTGGGCGAACATCCGTCTTCGGCGGATTCGCCCCTACAGTATTGCATAAACCTTCTCCCCCATAGTATCCTATGCAAATCAGGGCTATGTACAGGACGATAGATGCGCCTCGTTTCATGAGCTTTAATATTACAGGGCTTCGGCAACATGGTCAAGATAGTAGCATTATTAATACTCTTGTTGGGAGTAGCCCTGCCACACCACGTACCTTGCCTGGGGCAGGACCTCACCTCAGGTGGGTACTGGCCCCTCTTCCACCGCGACCAGAGACGTACGGGCCTTAGCCCTTTTTCAGGCCCTTCCAAAGGGGTATTGAGATGGCATTTTAAGACGCCCAAACCCATAGACTCCTCCCCTGTGATAGGCCGAGACGGTACGGTCTATTTTGGTTGTCTGGATGGCAAATTCTATGCAGTCAGCCCCCGGGGGACCCTCCTGTGGAGTTTTTCTATAGGGGATAAGATATATTCCACGCCTGCCCTCGCCCCCGGAGGTGACATATACTGCTGTTCCTGGGGGGGCAAGGTCTTTGCCCTGGACGCCCGGGGTAATCAGAGTGGCAGGGCCACTCCCGCCCAAAAATGGCTCACCCAGATACCGGGGAGGATTTCCTCCTCTCCGGCCCTGAATCCCGGAGGCGGGTTATACGTCGGCTCCGATAACTACAACCTCTACGCCCTGGATAACGTGGGGGGAGTAACGTGGGTCTTTACTACCAGGAAGTATATAGAAGCCTCTCCAGCCGTTGCCCCTGATGGCACCATATATTTTGGTTCCAACGATGCCTATCTCTATGCCCTCAGTCCTGGGGGGGCGCTAAGGTGGAAGTTCAACACAGGCGGTGCAATCACCTCTTCCCCGGCTATAGGCGATGGAGGCACCGTGTACGTCGGCTCCAGTAACGGGACCTTCTACGCCCTTAGTCCCTCTGGTGAAGAGAAATGGAGGGTAAAGGTGGGGCAATGGATAGACTCTTCCCCTGCCATAGGGGCGGATGGCGCCATTTACTTTGGCTGTAATGGCGGTAATCTCTACGCTATAAGTAAGGAAGGTGCCCTCCTCTGGAGATACCAAGCGGGGAGTACCATCACCTCCTCCCCGGTGGTGGACCCCGAGGGCAACGTGTACGTGGGGTCCTGGGACGGGAGGCTCTATACCATAGGGAGGTGGGGGGAGCTTAAGTGGAGTTTCCCCACCCCCGGGCCCATCCATTCCTCCCCGGCCATCTGTGGAGAAGGAGTGCTTTACATAGGGTCCAGCGACGGGTTGTATGCCCTGGGACAATAGAGCGGGTAATCAGAATCAGGAATTTTGCATTAGCTCAAAATAAGGCATAGCAGGCAGGTAATACTGAGCCTGGCCAGTACCGTAGAAAAATATAAACTGAGAGCCATGAAAAAGTCAGTGGACACCTCTAATCTTGGGTCAGAGCTTCCCTCTTGCAAATAAATTTAATCCTTGTTAAACTAATTGTTTAAAGGTTTTACTGCGAGGAATCCTTGGAACGGACACATAGACGCCTGGCTGTACAGGAAAGCAACGACCCTCACCGTCCCCCTAAACGCCAGCCCCACACTGGCAAAGTGCGGGGCCAGCGGTGCTATCGCATCGCAGTAATCCCCGGGGATGGGATAGGGCCCGAGGTAATCAGGGAGGGCCTGAAGGCCCTTGAGGCCGTCTCAGGGAAGAATGGATTCAGGTGTGAGTTAATTCACTACGACCTGGGCGGCGAGCGATATCTAAGGACAAAGGAGCTCTTGCCGGATTCAGTACTGGAGGAGTTACGACAGTGTAGCGCTATATATTTTGGGGCCACAGGACACCCCGACCTCCCCCCCACGCTACTTGAACAGGGGTTACTCCTGAGGCTAAGGTTTGAGCTGGATCAATATATAAACCTCCGTCCGGTGAAACTTTATCCTGGTGTGAGCTGTCCTTTAAAAGATAAAGGACCTGAAGACATAGACTATGTTGTAGTTAGAGAAAACACTGAAGGGCTTTACATAGGGTCAGGAGGTTTCTTCAAAAAGGGAACACCTTATGAGGTGGCTATACAGGAATCCATTAACACGCGCTTAGGGGTGGAACGATGTGTACGTTACGCCTTTGAGTATACCCGGAAGAGAAATAAGGAGAAGAAACTCCTCTTTTGTGGAAAGACTAACGTACTCAACTACGCCCATGATTTGTGGATGAGGGTCTTTAATGAGGTCGCCAGGGAGTATACCGACGTTACCACAGAATATGCCCACGTGGACGCCGCCTGCATGTGGATGGTCAAAAATCCTGAGCGTTTTGACGTGATAGTGACGGACAATATGTTTGGGGACATAATTACAGACATTGGGGCCGTTCTTCAGGGTGGGCTGGGTATAGCACCTGGGGGCAATATTAACCCGAAAGGGGTATCTATGTTTGAACCTATGGGAGGCTCCGCCCCCAAATATACAGGTAAGGGTGTAGTTAGCCCCCTGGCGGCTATACGCGCCTGTGCCATGATGCTGGAACACCTGGGAGAGACCCAGGCGGCCGGTGCCGTGGAAGAGGCCGTCAAAAAGGCCACCTCAAAGAGGCTAAAAAGTCTGGAGGCCGGCAAGATGGGCTATTCCACCCAGGAGGTGGGAGATATGGTAGCGGAGGCAGTTTGAGGCTTCAACCCTATGGAAACAGCAAGTAGTCTGGACGCCAGTGTACTGGTACTGAACAAGTTCTTTATGGCCATGAACGTGGTCAGTGTAAGGAGGGCCTTTACACTCCTCTACAAGAACTCTGCGGAGGTGGTGTTGGTAGATGAGGAGAAATTCGCCTCCTATACTATGGAGACCTGGAAAGACGTCTCCCTGCTCAAGACAGGGCTTGGCCTGCCTGAAGAAGACTACGATTGGATCAGATCGGTCTCTCTGGAGATACCAGCACCCAGGATTATTCGCCACCTCTTTTATGATAAGGTCCCCAGATGGGGGATAAAATTCAACCGCAGGAACATCTTTGCCAGGGACGAGAACCGCTGCCAGTATTGCGGGTGCAGGTTCTCTACCTACGAACTCAGTCTTGACCATATCACCCCCCGTTCCCGTGGAGGCAAGACTAGCTGGACTAACGTGGTCTGCGCCTGCACCGAATGCAATAAGCGCAAGGGAGGCCGTACTCCCGATGAGGCCGGTATTAAACTCATACGCAAGCCCTTTGTACCAAAGCACAGTCCTATACTCACTCTCAAGCTAAACTCAGGAAAATACCGCTCCTGGAAGCAGTTCCTTGACCACGCATACTGGTCAGTACCTCTTAAGTAGGGAGTAGGGAAACGGCAGGGGTTAGGGACCAGGGATTAGGGAAAAAGACTACTAACCCCTAACCCCTGGCCCCTGAGGAGGCGGGCTACCAACCCAGATGGAAACCAGGGAACTTTACCTTTCTATCGCCAGCGGACGGAGAGGGGGGGCAGCCGCCTTTGTAACCCTGAACGCCCTGAGACCGGCCTCGTATCTCTACGGAGGCATCTTGTGGACAAGGGGTCTACTTTATCGCCATGGCGTACTCCCCACGGTAAGATTACCCCTCCCTGTCATCAGTGTTGGCAATATCACTTTAGGGGGCACTGGTAAGACGCCCCTTATAGAGTTCCTGGCCAGGTTCCTGACCGAACGTGGG
>DATETB010000195.1:0-4385 GCA_035283825.1 Candidatus Brocadiales bacterium
GAGTACACTGCCATAAATGGGATGCTGGGGGACCTGGACCCCCATTCGGTCTTCCTCCCACCAAAGGAGTACAAGGAATTTATGATAGGCACCTCTGGGAAGTTCGGTGGCCTGGGGATGGTGGTGGGGATAAGAGAAATGGCCCTCACGGTAATCTCCCCCATAGAAGGTACTCCGGCTTACATGGCAGGGTTAAAGTCTGGGGACAAGATTATGGAGATAGAAGGGGAGTCTACGGTAAATATGTCCTTACACGAGGCCGTCAGCAAGCTCCGGGGTGAACCAGGCACAAAGGTATCCCTTTACCTCTTGACCGGCAAGTCAGCCGAACCCAGGGTAGTGACCCTTAAGCGGGAAAGAATTGCCCTGCCCAGTGTAGAATCACAACTCCTGGAGGGGAACGTAGGCTATATAAGGATCAGAAATTTTCAGGAAGACACGGTAGACGACCTGGATAAAAACCTCCAACAGCTACAGAAGACCTCTCAGGGGTTAAGGGGCGTAATACTGGACATGAGAAATAATTCTGGCGGCCTCCTCGACCAGGCAGTGGGGGTGTCGGACAGGTTCCTGGAAAAAGGGGTCATAGTGGCAACAGTAGGCCAGGGCAAGAGACAGAGGGAGGTACAGAAGGCCCGGTACTCGGAAAAGGATATAACCCTCTGCCCCCTGATAGTGATTATAGATGCGGCTAGCGCCTCGGGTTCGGAGATTGTAGCCGCAGCCCTGAAGGAAAATGACCGTTCCCTTACCATCGGGGATAGAAGCTTCGGTAAGGGCACTGTCCAACAGCTAATTGACCTGGCCGACGGCTCGGCCTTGAAGCTCACCGTGGCCAAATACCTCACACCTCTTTATAGGGACATCCAGACCCTCGGGATAACCCCCGACGTCAACCTTGTCCCGGTAGTCCTGGGGAAGGAGAATATCTTCCTGGAGAAGGGTACTGCCGGGGCCCTCAGGGAGGCAGACATGAGGGGGCACCTACATGGAGAGGTTAATCCTCCAGAACCTCCCCTTGTCTCTCTGAAGTATCTCGCCGCCTTAGAGGATATCCCTGAGGGTGAGGAAGAAAGCATTTACAAACAAAAGGACCTCTCCAAGGACAACCAGGTACAGATTGCCCTTGAACTGATAAAGAACACTGCCTCTACTACGAGGGAGCAGATGTTAAAGGACCTCTGGCCTTCCTTTGAGAAAATAAGGCAGGCCGAAGAGGAAAAGATTATAAAGGCCCTGGTAGAGGTGGGGATAGATTGGCGCTGTGGAAAAGATTCCAAGACTCCCAAACCCGTTGCCTCCCTCGCCCTCCAACCCTTGAAGGAGAAGTGGACTGCCGGAGAGACGGTTAACGTTACCCTTGCCGTTGAGAACCAGGGAGAAGGTGCCCTCTACAGGATGTACGGTATCATAGAATCTAAGAACCCACTCCTGGATAAGCTGGAATTCCCTCTGGGGAGGATAGATAAAGGTACTTCTAAGAACTATACCCATAAGATAGAATTACCAAAGAATAGCCTGGACAGGGCCGACGAATTCACCGTTAAATTTACTGAACTGAATGGGAATGTACCCAAAGATATCTGTAGCACCTTAACGGTGGAGGCACTGCCCAGACCCGAGTTTGCATTCTCGTATCAGATAACAGAGGCCAATACTGAAGGGCGGAGGCCGGACGACGATGGGTTAGTACAGAAGGGAGAACTCCTGGACCTCCTGGTAACGGTACGGAACATTGGAAAGGGTGCCAGCTCCAAAAATATGGTTACCGTAAGGAACCTGAGCCAAAAAGAGGTCTTCGTGGAAGAAGGCAGTAAGGAACTGGGAGAGCTTGCCCCTGGGGAAGAAAAGACTGCCCGTCTGCGCTTCCTGGTCAAAGAGGCCCTGGAGGCGAAGGAATTCAGTATGGACCTGGTAATAACTGACCTTAACTTCGGCGTCTACCTCTCCCAGAAATTGACCTTCCCCGTGATGGCCCCCAAGGTCTCCCCCCCTGTGGTAGAGGTAGACAAACGCATCCAGGCCGTGCGCCCCTCATGGGTCTTTGGGGGCAGGTCAACGGAATCCCCCATCATGTGCCAGATAAAAAAGGGGAGTATAGTAAAAGTCAATGGATGGGTGCCAGGCTGGTACAGGATGGGCCTGCCTGGTGGAGGCCGGGGTTGGATCCCTGCCACGGACGTCTCCGAGACCTCAGTGGAAAAGGAGGAGGTCCTTGCCCTTCACCTGCAGTATATGCCCCCTGTAATTGAATTTGAGAAGACCCCCCTCCTCCTCCCATCCAGCAGGATGACACTATCAGGCAGTGCCAGAGACGACCAGATGGTCAAGCACCTCTTTGTAATGGTAAACAACGAGAAGGCCTTCTTCAAATCTCAAAAGAAAGGGGAGAAGGCCAAGGAATTGGCCTTCTCCGCCGAGATTCCTCTTAAAGAGGGACCTAACGCCATAACCATCGTAGCCAGAGACGATACAGGGCTCTCCTATGCACAGACCTTCGTGGTCAGCAGCAAGCCTGCTTTAGCAAAAGGTAGTGGAGCAGAAACTCCTTAACAGACTATGGACTCTGGACTTAAGACTTTAAGTCTATAGTCTAAAATCCATAGTCTAAGGTCTTGAAAGGCAGTGTCAGAAAGCCACTCCTTTATAGTTTCCCAATCCCTTGAAGGTATTCGTCTCCTGGAATTTTTAGCCACAAAACTTCCTCTATATTCTATTAATACCCTCAAAGGTCTGATAGAAAAAGGCTCGGTAAGTGTAAACACAAAGAGGGCGAGTGCTGGCCTGGCCTTAGGGGAGGGAGACGAGGTGGCTGTTTCTATCCCAGAGGGCGCCAGGAGGTACGAACCCCACCCCGTTCCACTGGAGGTGCTCTTTGAGGACGGACACGTCCTTGCGGTAAACAAGCCTACCGGGCTGGCAGTGATTCCAGAGAGGGGGGAGATAGAGGCCACCCTTATTGGTGGGCTTCTGCATTACCTCCAAAACCTCTCTCCCCTCTCCAGGGGCAAAGGGCTAAGGCCCAGGCTCGTCCACAGGTTGGATAAGGACACCAGCGGCGTACTCCTGGTGGCAAAGGACCCGGAGGCGGAAAGACACCTCTCTGGGCAGTTTGAAGGCAGGGTCATAGAAAAAGAATACGTTGCCCTCGTGGATGGCAGGGTAGAGAGGGAAGAGGCTACCATAAATCTCCCCTTAGAGGAGACCACCCGTGGTAAGATGCGGCCGAGCCCCCGTGGAAAAGGGGCCGTAACCCAATACAGAATTCAGGAGCGATTTAACGGCTTCACCCTCCTGAAGCTCATGCCAAAGACGGGCCGCACGCACCAGATAAGGGTACACCTGAAGGCCATAGGCCACCCCCTCTCCATAGACCCACTGTATGGCAACAGGTCTGCAATCTTCCTCTCCAGCCTGAAGGCCGACTATAAGCCAAAGAAAGGGCAGACTGAGACCCCCATTATCTCCAGGCTCACCCTCCATGCCCATAAGATAACCTTTGAGCCTCTTCCGGGGGTGGGGAAGATGACGGTAGAGGCCCCGATGGCTGAGGATATGGACAGGCTGATAAGGGTGTTGAGAAAATATAAAGGTAGTGGGTAACCCCTTCAATAACAAGTAGACAGCCTACAGCAGACAGGGAAAGCCGTCCTTCCTCTAATCTTTAGTTCCAGTCCCTTCCCCTCCCAACTCTTTCTCTCTCTCCGGGGTGAGTGGTTCTTCTATGCGGTGTTTCTCCTCTATCCACAGGCCCAGGTCAATGAGTTTACAGCGCTCCGAACAAAAGGGGAAGTAAGGCAAATCCCTTGTGGACTTGTATTCCAGTTCTTTCCCGCAGTAACGACAGTCAATCCTGGGCATGGTTAATCTGTAGGGGCGACCCGGCGGGTCGCCCCTACCCGCCTCTTGGCCTTGCAGAATTCTAACAGCCTCTCCAGTGGCCACGTGTTTATAACGTCCTCTTTTTCCAGCCAGCCTCGTCTGGCCACACCGACGCCCAACTGCATCATCCACATCTGGTCCAGGTGGTGGGTATCGGTGGAGATGGCTATCTTCACGCCCATCTCCCTGGCCTTCCTGACGTTGACGTCGTTGAGGTCCAGGCGGTCCCAGAAGGAGTTAATCTCCAGTGCAGTACCAGTCTTGGCGGCGGCCTCCATTACCCTGTCCATGTCCACCTCGTAGCCCTCCCTCTGGCTTATCAACCGGCCTGTGGGGTGGACGATGATGTTTACATAAGGGTTATGGATGGCGGACAGGAGCCTCTCCGTGACTTGTTCCTTGCTCTGTTTGAAGCCTGCATGGACTGCCCCCAGGACTATATCCAGCCGGGCAAGTACCTTATCAGAGATGTCCATAGAGCCGTCGTTCTTGATATCGCACTC
>DATETB010000196.1:0-7074 GCA_035283825.1 Candidatus Brocadiales bacterium
ACCCCACCACAATATTCACCAACTTCTTCGGCACCAGGATTATATTCACTACCTTCTTCCCGTCCAGGAATTTCTTTACGTTCTCGTCCTCTAATGCCCTGGCCTTAACCTCCTCCTCCTGGAGGTCTACCGGGACCACCAGGTGTCCCCTGACCTTGCCGTTTACCTGGACTACCAACTCTATTTCTCCTACCTTAATGGCCTCGGGGTCGTAGGTGGGACGTGGTTGTTCAAAGAGACTGGGCTTGTTGCCCAAGATCTCCCAGAGTTCCTCGCAGATATGTGGCACAAAGGGGGCCAGGAGTAACGTAATAGACTCCAGGGAGTGGCGGAGGATCTGTAGAGAGAGGATGTTCTCTGTCAGACTTGCCTCACTCACTGACACCGTAGGTCTAAATTTCTCCACCTGGTTAAAGAGTTCCATTACGGATGCAATGGCGGTGTTGAAATGCCAGGAGGTCTCTATGTCCTCAGAGACCTTTTTTATGGTAAGGTGGGTGGCCCTGTATAGTCCCCTTGCCTCCTCAGAGAGTTGAGGAATTTCAATCTTTATCTTTGGCAAGTTTCTGAGTCTCTCTGCCTCCTCTGTAACCTTCTGCCAGAGGCGGTTGAGGAAACGGGAACTGCCGACTACTGCCCTGTCGCTCCACTCGGCGTCCTTCTCTGGAGGCCCGATAAAGAGTATGTAGAGCCTCAGGGTATCGGCCCCGTACTTTTTGATGATGTCCTCCGGGCTTACCACGTTGCCCCTGGACTTGGACATCTTGGCACCGTCCTTGATTATCATCCCCTGGGTGAAGAGGTTCTTAATGGGCTCCTGGAATTTCACGCAGCCTATGTCGCAAAGCACCTTTGTTATGAACCTGCAATAGAGGAGGTGCAGTATGGCATGTTCCACGCCACCTATATATTGGTCCACCGGGAGCCATCGGTTCACAAGCTCGCTATCAAAGGGTCTATTAGAATCCCTGGGCGATAGATACCTGAGATAGTACCACCCCGAGTCCACAAAGGTGTCCATAGTATCCACCTCCCTGCGTGCCTCCCCCTGACATCTTGGACAAGGCGTGTGGAAGAACCCCTCCACCTCTGCCAGTGGACTCTGACTGGAGTGTCTCAGTTTTTTAACAGGGGGCAGGAGTACAGGCAGGGCCTTTTCGGGTACTGGGACTATGCCACAGGCGTTGCAATATATTATAGGTATGGGCGCCCCCCAGTACCTCTGGCGGGATATGAGCCAATCCCTCAGGCGGTAATTTGTGGAGGGGGCGCCCAGTTTTTTCTCTTTTAGATATTCAATTATCTTTGGGATGGCCTCCCGACTGGGTAGACCGCTAAAGGGCCCGGAGTTTACCTGGATGCCATCTCCAGCGTATGCCTCCCTCATGGTCTCAGGTCTCAGTATCTCCCCTTCGGGCTGAATCACCACCCTGACGGGTAGGTTGTAGGCCCTGGCGAACTCAAAGTCCCTCTGGTCATGGGCAGGTACGGCCATCACTGCCCCTGTGCAGTATTCCATCAGGGCATAGTTGGCTATCCAGAGGGGGACCTCCTCGTTAGTTACAGGGTTTATGACGTGGAGACCCGTGAAGACCCCCTCCTTGGGTGCGCCTGCGGTGGAGCGCTGTATGAGGTTCTCGTTCCTGGCCTTTTCTACGAAGGAGAGTATCTCGTCCCTCCTTGGATTATCTTTAACCAGTGTCCCTACGATGGGATGCTCAGGGGCGAGGACCATAAAGGTAACGCCGAAGAGGGTATCGGGTCTGGTGGTGAAGCAGGTCAGTGTGGGGGCAGGTTTGAGACCTGCACCTACCAGTCTAAAATCTATCCTGGCCCCTTCACTCTTACCAATCCAGTTCCTCTGCATCACCTTCACCCTCTCTGGCCATCCCTTCAGGAGTTCCAGGTCGTCCAGGAGCCTCTGGGCATAATCGGTAATCTTGAAGAACCACTGTTCCAAATCCTTTTGCTTGACGGGGGTATCGCACCGTTCGCAAAGGCCGTCTACTACCTGTTCATTGGCCAGGACGGTAGAACAGGAGGGGCACCAGTTTACCGCCGCCTTTTTCTTATAGGCCAGCCCTCTCTCATAGAGTTTGAGGAATATCCACTGGGTCCACTTGTAATACTCAGGGTCGCAGGCGGCCACCTCCCTGTCCCAGTCGTAACCTGTACCCCAGTGGAGGAGCTGGTTCTTCATGGCCGCTATATTCCTATAGGTAAGGTCGGCAGGGTGACAACCCTCTTTTATGGCGGCATTCTCTGCCGGCAGGCCGAAGGCGTCCCACCCCATCGGGGTAAGGACGTTGTAACCCTTCATGAGCTTATAGCGTACCACCACGTCCCCGAGGATATAATTCCTTGCGTGACCCACATGGAGTGTCCCCGAAGGATAAGGGAACATCACCAGGCAGTAGAACTTCTCTTTGGGAGAGTCCTCCTCCATTTTAAAGAGCCCCCGGCGGTTCCAGTACTCCTGCCATTTAGGCTCAATCTCCCAGAACTTGTACTTATTATCTTCCAACGCCTTCTCTCCGATGATTAAGCGATACGCCCCTTAAAGAGACGCAATTTTAAATAATTATACCCGAAAATCAACCATATTACCTGCCCCCGCTTCGGCCCAGAATTGCCTTGACATCCATTACGGCTTCTGCTACTTTTGCCCCTGGCCTTTACTTTGGGAGGGGTATTGTGTTCGGATGGACATCTGGTAGGGGACTCATCAGCCTTTTTGACGCCTGGTCCGCCTCAGGCGGATACCGCCTCAGATGGGTTTCGCTGGTGCTCCTCGTACCCTATCTCGCCCTTACAGTAGGGGCGGAGGGACTACACAGGTTCTCCTGCAGGCCCCATTATCATAACCTTGCAGGGGCAGTCCACACTCATCCATCCCAGACAGACCAGTACCCCGCGTCCGCCCCAGGCGGATTAAGGGCGCCATTGCCAGGACCCCAGGGGGAGAACCACGACGCCGATAGCTGTATCCTGTGCCAGTGGCTGAAGTATTCACCTCAGGGTCTAACCCCAAGAGGTGCAAGCCTTGTCTTTACCTCAACTGAATTTAGCGACAGTTTCCCTCACGCACCGTTCCAAATCCTCTCCCTGGACAAGAAACTCTCCAGGGCTCCCCCTGCGTAACCAGTAGCTAGTAGTCAGTAGCCAGTAGCTAGGGGAAAAATTCCTCCCATCTACTGTCTACACTGTCTACTGGTTACTGTCCCCTATCTACCAGCTACTACCTTCGTGGTCTTCTTGGGAGAAAAACCATGTGGAGATTATTGCCTCTATTCTTAACGACGTTATTATCTTTTGGGAGTGCCCTTTTGTGGCCATGTCCGCCTGGGGCTGATACCACCCTCCGTGCAGAGGAACGAGACGTGGATGAGGAGGTGCTTCGGCTCAGGGGAGAGATGTTGAAGATGAGGATGGATTACGATAGTAAACTCCGCCAGCTGGACGAAAAACTCCAGAGACTGGAGGATTCCGGGGCAGACAACCGCCCCTATATTCGTACTGTGGCCATGGCCCCGGAGGAAAAGACCAAGATGGAGGGGGAACTGAAGGCCCTGATGGGGGAGAAGTCGCAGACTACCGTTCCCCCGTCGGGGATGGCCATGCCCCTCCCCCCGGCCTATCCTCACGTGGCAGAACGGGCCACCCCGGGTGGATTCCTCTCCGCCTTAGGCGGACTGAGACCGGGTGTCTCCCAGACCTACAACCCCGATATGAGCGTCATCGGCGACTTCACAGGCCAATTCTATAACCCTGGGAGGGGCCGCGGGGACTATGACTGGTCTGAAAATAGATATGGGAAGAGCAGGGAGTTTGCCGACAGGTTTTCCCTGAGGGAGATAGAACTCGGCCTCCAGGCGGCCATAGACCCCTATGCCAGGGCCGACTTCTTCCTGGGTTTCCATGAGGGAGGGGTGGAGGTGGAGGAGGGCTATATGACCCTCCTGACCCTGCCCAAGGGGTTTCAGGCCAAGATTGGTCAGTTTAAACCTGCCGTCGGCAAGGTATCCCGTACGCACAGGCCAGAGACCCTTCAGGTGGACTATCCCCTTATTATAAGAAATCTCTTCGGGGAGGAGGGTCTACGCGACCCAGGCGTTTCTGTCAGTTGGCTGGTCCCCAACCCCTGGGACAAATTCGTAGAGCTGACGGGAGAGGCCCTGACGACCCGTGGTATGAACGAGCGTTACTACGTAACCCACCTGAAGAGCTTCTTTGACATTACTCCAAATTCTTCTTTTGAGGCAGGACTGACAGGTATAACCGGTCGCCACATCAGGACCAACTTTGAGGCAGGCACCAGTCGGTTACGTGCCAACACGGCAGGCCTTGACCTCACCTACCGTTGGAAACCAATAACCCAAAAGGCGAATCCTTACAAGAGTTTCATCTGGCAGTCAGAGACCTACTTTACCCATGTGGACAACATAGACTTTCAGAGGAGAGACCCGGACACGGATGAGGTCCTCAGGACTAACAAAAAAGAGGGCAGCTGGGGGGCCTTTACCTCTGGGGAGTACCAGTTAAGCAGGCGGAATTACGTGGGGTTAAGGCTGGACTACGCCCAGGCCCTGAGTAACCACAAGGACGATGAGTTGGCCGTAAGCCCCTATTGGACCTTCTGGCAGAGCGACTTCGCCAGGTGGCGACTCCAGTACACCCATACACAGAGGAGGCTGGATTCCGTGAATCCTCATCCCAGTAGCGATGACGCCATCATGCTCCAGACCACCTTTAGTATAGGCGCCCACAGGCCGCATCCCTTTTAGGGCATGAAAACAGGGGTATCTAAGGGTTATAAGTACAGTACCGTAAAGTAGGGGCACATTGCAACGTGCCCCTACAAGGCATGAAAGGACTTTCTCCCATGAAGAAGAGATTTAAGGGCATCTTCTGGTTGACAATCTTGGCTCTAGCGTTAACCCTGCCCAGGGTGGCAGTGCCACTCCCGGCAGAGGCCAAGGTTAAGATAGTTACCACCTCTACAGACCTGGCATCCATCGCTCGTCTTATCGGGGGCGATAAGGTAGAGGTGGAGAGCATAATCCAGGGCTACCAGAACCCACACTACGTAGACATCAAACCCAGCTACATGATAAAACTGCACAAGGCCGACATGTTTGTAAAGGTGGGCCTTGATTTGGAACTCTGGTCCCCGGTCATCGCAGAGGGGGCAAGGAACTCAAGAATCCTGGCAGGCGGTCCTGGATACGTGGATGCCTCCGTAGGGGCAGAGATAATGGAGATCCCCCAGACGAAAATAACCAGGGAGCTTGGAGACATCCACATCTTCGGTAACCCCCATTACTGGCTTGACCCTGAGAATAGTAAAGTAATAGCTGACAATATCCTGCAGGGGCTCAAGAGGATAGCCCCAGAGGGACACGCCTATTTTGAGGAGAGGAAGGCAGAATTTGACAAGAGGGTAGATGAACTCCTGCCCAAATGGCTTGAGAAGATGAGGCCCTACAAGGGCACCAAGGTAGTAACCTATCACAATAGCTGGCCCAATTTCCTGAACAGGTTCGGGCTGGTAGCGGCGGGGTACGTAGAACCCAAACCAGGGGTACCTCCCTCTCCTGCCCACGTGACCTCACTCATAGATAAGATAAGGCATGAGGACATAAAGGTGGTCATACAGGAGCCTTTTTACGAGACAAAAATCTCCCAGTTCGTGGCCGATAAGTCCGGGGCAAGACTGCTGATACTTACCCCCTCTGTCCTGGGGGCGGAAGGGGTTAATGACTACTTTAGCCTCTTTGATTACCTGATTAATAGCCTTATCAGTGCCTTCCAGGAGGCAGGGATAAAGCCTAACCCAGGCGGCGGAGCGCCTGGGCTATAAACCTATAGGGTTGGGGCTCTGTCCCCAACCCTGGGGACGTCCATTGACGTAGTCAATGTTGAAAATCCGCCTCAGGCGGGGACTCCAAAACAAAGGATGCAGAATAACAGGCTAGTAGAGTTCCACGATGCCGCCCTGGGCTATGGTAGGAGGGTGGTGGTAGACCACGTTAACCTTACCATTGAGAGGGGAGATTTCCTGGGTATAGCCGGGCCCAATGGCTCCGGGAAGACTACCCTCCTCAAGGCCCTGCTCAGGATGCTGAAACCCATCCGCGGCAGTGTCTATTTTGGCGAAGAACTCCGCCGGAGGAAAAAACCATTAGGGTACGTCCCCCAGAGGGAGTTTCTTGACGAGATATTTCCCCTTACCGTTATGGACGTCGTGGTGATGGGGAGGTATGCAAGGATAGGTCTTGTGAGGAAACCTGGGAAGGAGGACTACGCCGTCGTCCATGACGCCATCGCCCAGGTGAATATGGAGGGACACGTCCACAGGAACTTCCGTGACCTCTCTGGGGGGCAGAAACAGAGGGTACTCATAGCGAGGGCGCTTGCAGGCAGGCCCTCCATACTGGTACTGGACGAACCCTGCGACAACCTTGACATTGCCGGCGAACAGGAGATTATGGAACTCCTCAAGAGCCTCCACAAGGAACAGAACCTTACCGTAGTAATGGTAAGCCACCTCCTTACGGTAATGACCAACTACGTAGAAAAACTGGCCATAATTGAGAGCGGGAGGCTTTACGTGGGGAAAGTGGACGACATCCTCACTGAGGAAAACTTACAAAGAATTTACTCCATGAACGTGAAGATTTATAACGTGGGCGGCAAGAAGGCCATTATCGGGCAGAGCTGATGGAACACCTCCTTACCACGCTCAGTCTCTTCCGCTATGCCCTTGCTGGCATTGTCCTGGTATCCTTCATATGTTCTTATCTGGGCGTATACCTCGTCCTCAAGAGGATAATCTTTTTAGGGGTGGCCATTGCCCAGATATCTTCAATGGGCGTGGCCTTTGCCTTCCTCCTGCATCTGCCTCCCATGGTCTTCTCGTTGCTCTTTACGTTTCTGGGGATGCTGATTATGTCTATGTCGCAGAACCTGGCGGGCAAGAGGCTCTCGCAGGAGGGCATAGTAGGTCTGGCCTTCGTGACCGCCTCGGCGGTTACTACGCTGATGATGGCCAAAAGCCCGTTGGGCATCCATGAG
>DATETB010000197.1:0-2535 GCA_035283825.1 Candidatus Brocadiales bacterium
GACAGGCTGGCCTCCCAGAGGCACTTCCCGGCAGTGAACTGGCTTACCAGTTATTCGCTCTATCAGCCCGTGGTGGACGAGTACGCCGGGAAGAGGATTGCCGCAGGATGGAGGGAGAACCGCAGAGAGGCCCTCAGGATATTGCAAAGAGAATCGGAACTGGAGGAACTGGCGAGATTGGTGGGCATAGAGGCCCTCTCTCCTGAAGACAGGCTCATTATGGAAGTGGCCAGGATGATTAGGGAAGACTTCCTGCACCAGAACGCCTACCATGAGGTGGACACCTATACGCCCATGGAAAAACAGTACTCCCTCCTGGAGGTAGTCCTTAGATTTTACACCCAGGCCCAGGAGGCCTTGCGACGCGGAATAGAACTGGACAGGATAATTGACCTCCCCGTGAGGGAAGAGATAGCCAAACTCAGGTATATCCCCGTTGCCCAGAAAGAGGTCTTCCAGGGCGTATTGAACCGGATTAACGAGGAGTTGTCATTGCAATTGTAGGGGCACGTTGCAACGTGCCCCTACCTCGGAGGGTAAGCAGTTGACCTTTAAAGAATACCTTACTGTAAAGGACGTGTTCGGCATAAAGGACGTCTTTGGCCCCCTCGTGATTGTGGAAGGGGTAGAGGGGGTTACCTACGGAGAGTTGACCGAGGTAAGACTACCTACGGGGGACATACGCCGGGGCAAGGTGTTGGAGATATCTGATTCCGCCGTGCTGGTACAGGTCTTTGAGGGCACCCTGGGCATCGGGAGGGACAACGTCAGGGTAAGATTCCTGGGGAAGGGGCAGGAGATACAGGTCTCCAGAGACATGCTTGGCCGGGTCTTTGACGGAGAAGGGCGTGTGGCCGACGGAGGACCACCCCTAATCCCGGAAAAGAGACTCAACATAAACGGTAACCCCATCAACCCGTGTGCGAGGGATTATCCCAACGAATTTATCCAGACAGGCATATCTACCATAGACGGGCTTAATACCCTGGTAAGGGGGCAGAAGCTCCCCATCTTCTCAGGTGCCGGCCTGCCCCATGCGAGACTTGCCGCCCAGATAGCCCGCCAGGCCCGCCTGCCCTCTACGGGGCAGGACCAGACGCCAGGAAGTACTGATGCCTTCGCCGTGGTCTTTGCCGCTATGGGCATCACCTTTGAGGAGGCCGATTACTTTATCTCAGAATTCCGCCAGACCGGCGCCATGGAGAGGGCCGTAGTATTTGTTAACCTGGCAGAAGACCCCCCGATAGAACGCCTGGCCGTGCCCAGGATGGCCCTTACTACGGCCGAGTATCTGGCCTTTGAACTGGACATGCACGTCCTGGTAATCCTTACAGACATGACCAACTACAGCGAGGCACTTAGAGAGGTCTCCGCTGCCAGGAGGGAGGTCCCCGGCAGGAGGGGTTACCCCGGTTACCTCTATACTGACCTGGCCACCATCTATGAGAGGGCCGGCCGCCTGAAGGGCAAAAAGGGCTCCATCACCCAGATACCTATCCTCACCATGCCAGAAGATGACAAGACACACCCCGTCCCTGACCTTACTGGATACATCACTGAAGGCCAGCTAATCCTCAGCCGCACCCTCCACAATCAGGGGGTATCACCACCGGTGGACATCCTCCCCTCCCTCTCACGCCTGAAGGATAAGGGGATAGGCAGAGGTAAGACCAGGGAGGACCATGCGGACGTATCCAATCAATTGTATGCCGCCTATGCCCGAGGCAAGAATGCCAAAGAGCTGGCCGTCATCCTGGGAGAGGGCGCCCTCAGCCCTGCGGACCGCCTTTATGTAGAGTTTTCGGACCGCTTTGATAGGGAGTTTGTCCAGCAGGGGGAGGGAGAAAACAGGAGCATAGGGGAGACCTTAGATATAGGCTGGAGACTCCTGAGCATCCTCCCCAAAAAGGAACTCAAGAGGATTAGACCTGAATATCTGGATAAATATTACAGGAAACAGGGGACAGGGAACAGGGAACAGGATAAAGAAGGTTAGAAGACCTAGTTATGCAGGGTGCGTCTGACGCGCCATACAAGACTTACACCTTTCAGTTTTTACAGAGGAAATTAGACTTGACCGACTTAATTGTGAAACCCGGGAAAACAAATCCTGAGCAAAGTCAGTACTTATCAGAGATTGAGAATCTAGACCGCAGGCTTTTACAGCACTTTTATAACAAGCTTGTTGTAAAAAATTCTTTAACACGTCAACTCGTCAGTTTCCAAGCAAACAAAACTAGAGCATCCTATCGGTGGTTCAAATATAAGGAGGCTTTTTCTGCAGCTCTTGTGGAATATTTACTTGGGCAATATGGAATTGCCTCTGGTAAAGTGTTAGATCCATTTGCTGGAATTGGGACTACTTTATTCGCAGCTAGTGATATTGGCATGGATGCAGACGGTATAGAGTTATTGCCCATAGGTCAACAGATAATTGATACCAGGCTGTGCCTTGAGAGAGAATTTACTCCAGATGATTTTTCCACTCTTAAAATGTGGCCACAAGAGCGTCCATGGGAAGACTCGGAAGCCAAA
>DATETB010000198.1:0-5112 GCA_035283825.1 Candidatus Brocadiales bacterium
ACGGGCATACCACTGTAGAGTCCGCAGAGGAGTTGCATGGCCACGTCCCTGGCTGATGCACTCTTTCGGGCCGAGACTACCGGTCTCGTCATTATGTCACGTGCCTTTAATCCCTTCATAAAATCTCTCCTTATCTAACACGAAACAAAGGATACTATTATTTGCCCTTCTTGGTCTTAGCTGTGGCCTTCTTAGGCCCAGCCATCTTCTTTCCATGAGGCTTCCCACAACCCATAATCACACCTCCTTTTAGTTGAGTGCCACTTGACTCCCTAATTATTACCCCATGTTGCTCCTTTTTTCAAACCTTTTCTTTATCCCAGGGCTGTAAATCACATTGGACATGGGAACGTTCTGCATACCTCTTCTTATTATGGACGTAAGGGGGCTTCGCCCCCTCTCAGAATGTCATTCTGAGCGTAGCGAAGAATCTCCCCCCATACGCCCATTACTCCTTACATAACTGCATAAGACATAAACTCCGTATTACAGAGGCACAGGGCCTGTCCTTCTTTATCAAGGGCTATCATGCCTGCCTTCCCCCCGACGGCCTCCAGTTCTCTGAGGGCCAATTTCATGGCCTCTTTAAGCCCCATGCCGTCGGTTACCCTCGTTGCCACCCTTACAGCCAGGGACGCATTGACTATGTCCTCTCCCCTCCCCGAACAGGATACACCCACTAACCCGTTGGCATAGGTTCCACACGGAGAGGCCACGTCGCTTATCCTCCCCGGGGTCTCGCACCCTACCCCGCCCGTAGAGGTGGCAGAAGCGATATTCCCCTCACTGTCTATAGCCACCGCCCCCACTGTACCTGCCCTGAACCCTACTGGTTCAGGGTCCGTGCCCTCACAGCGTTTTTCCCATTCTGCCAGGCTTTCCTTAGTAATTGGGTTATAGGGCCTGAATCCCTTCACCCTGGCAAAGGCCGCGGCCTCCCTCCCGGCTAGTGCCGTGAACCTCTCCTCTTGCAGGAGGTGGGCCACCTTGATAGGGTTCTTTACCTTCTCAATGTTTACCACCGCCGAGAACCTTTGCCTCTGTCCATCCATCAGAGAGGCAGTAAGCCTTGCCCTACCGTCGGACTGGAGCCTTGAGCCTGTCCCGGCATTAAAGAGGGGGTTATCCTCCAGTATCATCACCGCATGCACCACCGCCTCCACCGCCCCCTTTTCTAAAAGGACAGGATACGCCTCCTTGAGGATAACACCCAGGGCCTTCTCTATCTCCCTTTGTCTTTTTACGGGTGGTCTCTTACCCGCACCGCCGTGGATGATGAGTCTGGGAACAATGGTCATGGAACAAGACAACTGTGATGCTATGCTATCGGATTAGGAAGGTAAGAAGTGGCCTAGTTTGAGACCTACCAAGACCCAATCTTCCAGTGTGGAACGCAACTCCTCCTCATACTCACGCAATGTATCTCCAAATGCTACTACACCTTTGCAGGAGGGAATCCGTCCAGAGAAGGTGCCATCTTCCAGCTTGTCATAGACGGCTTGGGCCATAGCCTGGGCTATATACTCACTTAAGATGTTCCGTGTGGGCATCACATACCTCTAATACAGTTCGTGGCAAGATATAACTTCCTCGGAGTTTACCTCACTCAGGGCTTATATTCAAGCTAATAGCAATAACCCTGGTGAGGGCAGAAAGTACGGCCTAGAACGTTCTACTAGCAGTATACTCCAACCTCAGCGTGGTCTCTCCCTGGGCCTCTAGCCTCAACGGGACGTGCCACACCACGGAATCTGCCAGGCAGACGCCTTGATTGTCCTCACGGCAATAATAGAACGTGATGGAGACCTTCAGGGGCAGTTCCTTTATTTCCCCCGACGTCTTAAATGGGATTCGCACTGGGAGGCCAGGGCCTTCCAGTCTGGTTGTCTCCCCTTTCAGTGCAAGACTTCCTCCTGAATCCATGCCGTACAAGAATGGTGCCAATGGGGAGAGGTGATAACCTTCCGGGAGGTGGAGGTCTAGAACTAATTCTACGGTACTGTTGGTAGGGAGGGCCTGTGGGGGTAGGTTAATCTCTTTAGCACCTGGGAGGAGAAATCCGACGGCAGGTCTTGCCTCTGTGGGTTTAAGACCAGTAAGCCTTAGCGTCTCTACCTTCCCATCACTCTTCATAATTCGTATGGCGTGGTTATTGGTATCAGCCACGTATAGCCTGCCACCTGCAAAGGCCAATCCCCCTGGCTCGTAAAACCTGCCCTCTTTTCCATCCCTGTATCCTGGCCTGCCGTCTCCCAGCAGGGTTCTGGAGGTCTTCTTCTCAGGGTCTACCAGCTTGACCTTGTGATTATAGGTGTCTGCCACGTAGAGCAGTCCCTCATGGAAGGCGATTCCGAGTGGGTGCTGGAGACGGACCATGGGACCCTGCCCATCCACGTCGCCAAACTCAAAGAGGTCAAGTCCCACAATCGTATTGACCCTCTCTGTCAAAAGATTTATCTCCCGCACGGAGCTAGTCTCACTATCGGCCACAAAGAGTCTCTTCCCGTCGGTGGCAATCCCGCTGGGTTGTGCAAAGGCACTACCCTCAAGACTGCCATCCACCCTGCCCTCCCTGCCGCTGCCTGCAAAGGGTTGGACTAAGTTATTGGTCAGGTCCATTACCCAAATCTGGTGGTTTCCTGCCATGGCAATGTAGAGCCTGTCTCCCACCAGGCCCTGTACCTTATTGGTACAGGGCAGACACAGGTCCCAGGGGGAATTCAGCTCGGCCCTGGTGCCGAGGCCCCCCAGGCTGAGGAAGCCCCCCTGTCTGCCCGTCCCTGCGAGGGTTGTAACTGTCCTGGACTGGAGGTCTAATCTCCTGATGAGGTGATTCTCGGTATCGGCCACGTAAAGGGTCTCTCCCTGGAGGGCCATGCCCTGGGGACGGAAGAAGCTGGCCTGATTAAAAGGGCCGTCCGCTCTGCCTGTCTCCCCAGAGCCTGCCACGTCTATTACCTTACCCTCCCTGGTGGCTATAACTATACGGTTATGGTTGGAATCGCTAATAAAGAGTCTATCCTTTCCAGGGTCTGCAAGTATCTTCCCTGGGAAAGACAGGGGGCTGGGCCCCAGACGGTCCTTTTCAAGGGACAGGTTAATGGGTTCTTCTTTAACAACCCCCCTGGAGCGGAAATAGGCCAGGGACTCTCTCAGCCGCCTGTCTATGACTTCATAGTTGCCTTCCCCCGAATACGCCCCTATCACGTAACCCTCCGGGTCAACTAGCACCAGCGTAGGCCAGGACCTGACGGCGTAGGACCTCCAGATTTGCATCTCCTTATCGTTGACCACCGGGTGCCCAATCTCGTACCGCAGGATGGCCTGGCGGATGTTATCAGTCAACCTCTCGTTGGAAAACTTGGCCGAGTGGACGCCAATCACCACCAGCTCAGTAGGATAACCCTTTTCCAGCCTCTTCAGCTCGGGGATGACGTGCATGCAGTTTATACAGCAATAGGTCCAGAAGTCTAAGAGTACAAACTTCCCCCTGAGGTCTGCTACACGGAGGGGTCTATCAGTATTGAGCCACTCCATCCCCTCCGGGAACTCTGGGGCCCTTATCCTGGGGGAGGCAGAAGTCTTCATATCTTCTCCAATCAGCTGGGTCAAGAACAGCCCGCATAAAAATACTACGGCCAGGAGGCATCTCATGGTGGAGTAAATTCTAAGGGGATTTGTTTGGGTATGCAATGGGAAAGGTTTTGGATTTAGTCAGGTGCTTTGATAGAATGAGACTGGTCATGATAGCCGTGGGAGAAAAGGTACTGATGAGGGGGTGTGAGGCGATGGCGGAGGCGGCCATAAGGGCAGGCTGCAGGTTCTACGCCGGGTATCCGATTACCCCGCAGAGTGAACTGGCAGAGTACATGGCCAGGGAGCTCCCCAAATACGGCGGGGTATTCATCCAGTCAGAGAGTGAGATTGCGGCCATCAACATGGTGCTGGGGGCCTCCGTAACTGGGACCCGGGCCATGACCAGTTCCAGCAG
The DNA here is from genome assembly GCA_035283825.1 of Candidatus Brocadiales bacterium. Lineage (GTDB taxonomy): Bacteria > Planctomycetota > Brocadiia > Brocadiales > Bathyanammoxibiaceae > 2-12-FULL-52-36. The sequence continues at coordinate 3,992 of DATETB010000198.1, forward strand.
CCCCGGTATAAGCCTGAAACAGGAGGGGATTTCCTACCTGGCCGGGTGTGAGCTTCCGGCAGTGATAGCCAACTTCGGCAGGGGGGGGCCAGGACTTGGAAACATTGCCCCTTCTGATGCAGACTACTTCCAGGCCACCAAGGGGGGTGGACATGGGGATTATCACAACATCGTCCTCGCCCCTTACTCAGTACAGGAGACGGTAGAACTCACCCACCTGGCCTTTGACCTGGCCGATAGATACAGGAATCCAGCACTCATCTTGTGCAGTGGGCTTATTGCCCAGATGATGGAACCCGTAGAATTTATGCCCCCCAAAGAAGAAAAAGAGGAGAAGCCCTGGGCACTCACGGGGGCCAGGGGACGGCCGTCCATGGTAATCAAATCCCTGTATCTCCAGGACGTGGAACTGGAGGGACATGACCTCAAACTCCAGGAGAAATACAGAGAAATCAGGGAAAAGGAGGTGCGTGTGGAGGCCCACCACCTGGAAGGTGGCAGGGCCACTCCCGAAGAAAGGGCAAAGTTAGTAGTAGTCGCCTTTGGCACGGCGGCAAGGGTGGCGGCCAGTGCAGTGGAGGAGGCCAGGGAGGAAGGCCTCCCAGTAGGACTCATAAGGCCCATTACCCTGTTCCCTTTTCCCAGGGATTTTATAAGAAAGGCGGCCGAAGGGGCGGACAGGTTCTTGGTGCTGGAACTCTCAGGTGGGCAGATGGTGGAGGACGTGGAGCTTGCCGTGAGGGGCAGGGTGCCAGTGGAATTTTATGGCAGGATGGGTGGCGTAATGCCCTCTCCAGAGGAGTATCTGGCGGAGATAAGGAAAAGGCTATGAAACTGGTCTTTGACAGACCCCACAGCATGAGGGATAAGCCCATGCACTTCTGCCCTGGGTGCTCTCATGGCATAGTGCACCGTCTGGTGGCTGAGGCCGTTGACGCCCTGGGGCTGAGGGAGAGGACGGTGGCCGTGGCGCCGGTGGGCTGTGCAGTGTTCATGTATGAGTACATGGACTTTGACGTAACGGAGGCCCCGCACGGACGTTCCCCCGCCGTGGCCACGGGCATAAAGCGTTCAAGGCCAGACCTCTTCGTATTCACCTATCAGGGGGATGGAGACATCGG
>DATETB010000199.1:0-5657 GCA_035283825.1 Candidatus Brocadiales bacterium
TTCACGAGGCATATACTAATGAACACCGGGTGGTATGGACCAGCCTGTTTGTCCCCTCAGAAATCCTTTTCGCCCTGGGCCTGATACCTCTCAGTCTGGAGGTAATCGCCGCCCTCTTTGCAGGGGCAGGTCAGAGTCCCAGGGGGCTTGCCGAGGCAGAGGCAGAGGGTATCCCTACCGACGTGTGCACTTTCCACCGTTCCGCCCTGGGTTTCGCCTTCAAGGGCTACATCCCCAGGCCCATTATCCATGCCACTACCAGCACCCTCTGCGACTCCAACATTAAGATGTCAAGGATAGGCGAGACGATTACAGGCAAAGAGACGCTGGTGCTGGACGTGCCTTACGACCTTACAAAAGAGTCTGTCCGTTACCTTTCTGCGCAGTTGGAAGAATTTACTAAGAAACTAGAGGTCGTGTCGGGGCGGAGGATGGACTCTCAAAGGTTTAAAGAGGTCATTGAAAGGGCAAACCGCACAAGGGAGAAGATGTTAGAGATAAATGAAATAAGGACAAGCCCCTTCTCTCCCCTGCCAGGGACAAAGGCGCTGGGCTTTATGCTCCCCAGTCATGTCCTCCAGGGCTCCAGCCGCTCAGAGGAGTTTTATACCAGGCTCGCCGCAGAGCTCAAAGAAACGGTATACGCCAAAGAAAAGAGTGGCGCCTCCCCGGAGGAAAAGATACGGCTCCTGTGGCTAGAACTGAAACCCTATTTTAAGTGTGAAATCCCAACGGTAATAGAGACGGACAGCGATATAAAGATAGCCTTTGAAGAGACGAATTACGTCTATTGGGAACCCCTTGACCCGCAGAGACCCTACGAAAGCCTCGCCAGAAAGCTCATCTCCAATCACTACAACGGCCCCCTGGACCGCCGGATAGCGGTATTGAAGACACTGGTAAAAAAATACAATATAGACGGCGTGATAATCTTCTCCCACTGGGGCTGTCGCAGGAATAATGCCGCAGTGCCTGTAATAAAACGGGAGTTAAACCTGGAGGGTACCCCCGTTATGAACCTGGACGGGGACTGCGTGGACGACCAGAATTTTACCTCCGGGCAACTAAAGACACGCCTTGAGGGCTTCATGGAGATGCTCAGGTGTGGCCGGCAAGGCCACTCCCAACCCGCCTCAGGCGGACGGCTAATGACCACCCCATGAGTAAGAGAAAGACCTCTTCCATGCCACGGACCCAGGCACCTCCCTATAAAGGTAAGCCCCCCCGAACGAGGTAGACATAGGGGTGGGCCTGAGGCCTAATTAAAAGACCTCTTTCAACCTCACCTTCAGGCCTTTTAATATGGTCGGCTCCAGGGTATCTTCCAGCACATAGAGACACCTTTTAGGGTTGGGCAACAGCCTCTCTATAGCTAATACATACCCAGTAAAAGATTTATTTGACAAAAGAGGAATTCCAGGCGTACAATCATGACTTATGGGTGCAACTCATGCCTCAGACAGATTAGCCGTTGCTAACCCTCAAGGGGACAAATTGGCCGTCCTCAGGAAGTACGAGAAGTACATCAGAGAGGATGGGCAGGCGGTCCTATACCAGATAAAATCCTGCAAGGGTGAGGAGGTGGGATGCCCCTTCCTCATCAAGGCCCCCAGGCCCATTGCCAGGCAGATGGCCGATACGATGGAGGAACTCTCCTTCAGTCAGAGGCTTTACGAAAAGATCCCTGGCAGGATACTCCCCCACCAGACCTTTAAGATGGCCGTGGCTGGCTGTCCTAATAGCTGTTCCATGCCCCAGATAAAGGACTTTGGGGTGATTGCCAGGGAGCAGGTGGCCGTGGACCCAGGCGCCGAATGTACCCTCTGCCGTAAGTGTCTAAAGGCCTGCAGGGAAGAGGCCATAACCCTGAAGCCTGACAGGACGGTAATTGTCCATTACGAGCAGTGTGTGGATTGCGGACAATGTGCCAGGGTCTGCCCCACGGGTTCTATAAAGGTAAAGGCCAGGGGACACACCATAGTCATGGGCGGCAAGGTGGGCAGACACCCCCGATTTGCCACGGAACTGGTGAGGTTTGTACAGGAACCACAGGTGGTGAAGGCCCTGGAAATGGCCTCAGAAAAGATACTGGGCGAGGGCGGACGGTACATCTATGAAGTCCTGGTCAAGGAATCCACGCTCCAGGAGATTAGGGACGCCCTTGATGAGACCTAGGTAGCAGTCCCCCATTTAAAATCCTCATTATGGAACTAACAAGAGAAGACAAAAAGATACTCCACCGTCTTCAGTCCAATTTCCCCCTCACCCCCCATCCCTTCCGGACCCTTGCCGAGGAACTGGGACTGGAGGAAAGTGAGGTGCTCCGGCGGACAAGGGCTATGGCCGAAAAGGGCATCTTCCGCCGCCTGGGCCCCATCATAGACACCCACGAGATGGGCAATACCGCAAGCCTCATGGCCATGAGGGTGCCGGAGGGGCGTATTGAGGAGGTCTCCAGGATCATAAATGCCTACACGGGCGTCTCCCACAACTACCTGAGAAAGGGGAAGAACAAGGAGATACCTTACAACGTATGGTTCACCATGTCCGCCCCTAACAGGCAGGAACTTGTCAGGCTGATTAAAGAGATAGAGGAAAAGACCGGCCTTGAGGTAAGAAATCTCCCCACCACCAAGAAGTTTAAGATAGGGGTAAAATTCAATATATACAGAGAGGAATAGGGTGAATACAGAAAAGGTAGTGACCTCTAAAACGACAGACCTGGCAGATATCAAACTCCTGAAGCACATACAGGACGGCATACCACTGGTGGAAAGGCCCTATAAAGAGATAGGGGAGGCCCTGGGGATGACGGAGGAGGAGGTCATCAGCCGCATAAAAGGTCTCCTGGAGACAAAAAAGGTCAGGCGGTTTGCGGCCAGTGTGGCACACCGCAAGATAGGCATAAACTCTAACGCCATGTGCGTCTGGAGGGTGCCCTCAGATAGGGTAGAGGCGGTGGGCAAGGTTATGGCCGGCTTCCCGGAGGTTACCCACTGTTACGAACGCCCCACCTTCCCCGACTGGCCTTATAACCTCTTCACCATGATACACGGCTACGCCGACGGGGAATGCGAGAAGGTTATAGAGGAGATGCAGGAGAAGACAGGTATGAAGGACTACGTGATACTTTACAGCGAAAAGGAATTTAAGAAGACGGGGACGAGGATTTAACCCTTCGCCTTCTTTTTCTCATATAGGGCTATTATCTCTTCCTGTTCAGTGGTCTCAATGGAGCCTGGCCTCTTGCGTCTGACCTCTGCAATGGCCCGCCGGGCCGAGTAACCCTTGTGTACCAGATAGCAGGCCAGCATGGTGCCCGTCCTGCCTATACCTGCCCCGCAATGGACCACCAGTTTCTTGCCTCCTCCACAGACCTTTGTGGCAAACCTCACGAACTCGTCTATCTGTTCCAGGGAGGGGGCGGTAAGGTCTTCTACGGGGACGTGTTTATACTCAAAGCCAAACTCTTCTATGAATGCCTTTTGGAGGGGATATTCGGTAAGCGAGACGATGGCATCTATGCCCAATTCCCTCAGGAACTCAAAGTCTGGCACGGCGGAGGCTGGCCTTGCCATACCTGCTATCTCATCGGGGAGGAGCCAACTAAAATTCCTGGGCATAAGTCTACAGTAGGGACCAGGGGAAAAAAAGAATACAGAATTCAGCAGTCAGAATTCAGAATATTCTGTATTCTAAATTCTAACCCTTAATCTCTTCCAAAACCTTGACGAGTTCTTTGCGGAACCCCTCTATCTCTCCTTCTTTATACCGTCCCTGCCTCCAACCAAAGGAGAACCCATCCTTTCGGTATCGGGGTATTATGTGTATATGCACGTGTGGGACGGTCTGGCCTGCACAGGGTTTGTTGGTCTGGAAGAGGTTCAACCCCTCCGCCTTTGTCACGTGGGCTATAGCCCTGGCAAGTGGAGGCACTACCTCCATAAGTCTGCCCAGTTCCTTCCCCGGTATGTCCATAACCGTCTCGTAGTGCTTCTTTGGGACGACCAGGGTATGCCCGGGGTTCAGGGGGTTGATGTCTAAAAATGAGACCTTTTCATCGTCTTCCAGGAGTTTGCAGGCAGGCAGCTCACCACGGACAATCCTGCAGAAGACGCACTCTGTCATCCCTTCTTTTCTTCCTGTCTGGGGGTGGTGGAGGTTTCTGCCTTTTTGGCCTCCGGCTTGGGCACCTCTTTTACTACCTCACCGGCCCCTTCCACCAGCTCAAAGAGGGCTAGAGGGGCATTATCGCCCAGACGGTGGCCCACCAGACGTACTTTTCTCTCCCGCCCTTCCATCTTATAGTTCAATACTGGTATCTGCCCTATCTTGCTCCCGGTCAGTATACCCAGACGGCTGCCGCCCAGTCTCATTATCCTGGTGTATCCCCCGTTCCTGTTGAGGAACCTTTCGGCGATACATCCCTTCTCCCGCCACTGGCCCTCGCCCACCAGCTTCTGGGTCAGTGCCTTATCCTGGAGCTGGGAGAGCATCTCCCGGTAGTAGTGGACATAAGCAGGCCTATCCGTCCCTTTTCTACCAAAGGCCTTTCTGGCAAGGGTGATGAGCCTTTCCACAAAGGGCCTGATTTCCTTTGCCTTGGTAACGGTGGTAATTATTCTGCCATGGGTGAAGAGGGCCTTGGCCAGGTTACGGCGCAGGGCCAACCTGTGGCTGGAGGTCCTTCCGAGGTGTCTCCCTGTCTTCTGGTGTCTCATCAGGCCTTTCCTCCTACCTCTGCCTTCTTCATCCCCAGAGTCAGTCCCCATTGGGCAAGCTTCTTCTTTATCTCATTGAGAGTGGTCTTGCCAAAGTTTCTGACCTCCAGTAGTTCTTCCTCCGTCATGCCCGCCAGTTCGTCCACAGTCTTGATATTAGCGGCTTCCAGGCAGTTAGAGGCACGCACGGAGAGGTCTAGTTCTGACACAGGCTTATTAAGTTTGGCCTCCAGTTCTCCACGGACTTCCTTCGGTGCGTCTACCGCTCCTGTGGCAAGCTTACGGTCGCCCATTGGCAGTTCCCTGCCTAGCTCAAAGTACTGCACAAAGGGTGTCAGGTGCTTCCTGAGTATCTTTGCCGCCTCTACCAGGGCCATTTCCGGACCTATCACGCCGTTGGTCCACATTTCCATTACCAACCTATCGTAATTGGTCCGCCTACCGACCCTGGTATCTTCCGTGTAATACTTTACGTTCCTTACCGGAGAGAATACCGAATCTATTGCAATGAGGCCTATCTCGGCTTCTTCGGGCTCGTTCTCTTCAGCGGTGACATAACCCCTCCCTTTCTTCACCTCCATCTCCATAACAAAGCTCTTGTCTTCCGAAAGGGTGACTATATGCTGTTCGGGGTTGATTATCTCTACGGCACCACCCGTGGTGATGTCCTTGGCCCTTATCGCTCCTTTTTTATTGGCTTCTATGCGGATCTTTTGGGGCTGGTCATCCAGCAGTTTCAGCACCAGGGACTTGACGTTAAGGACAATGTCAGTGGTGTCCTCTACCACTCCAGGGATAGTACTGAACTCATGCTTCACCCCTTTGATCTTTACAGAGGTAACGGCACTACCTTCCAGGCTGTTCAACAGCACCCTTCGTAAGGAATTACCGATAGTAACCCCGTAACCCCTCTCAAAAGGCTCAATTATGAACTTG
>DATETB010000200.1:0-5687 GCA_035283825.1 Candidatus Brocadiales bacterium
GAGGGGGAGATACCGCCCCTGCCCTTCCTTCCAGGAGAACGATAGTCCCACTATCCTGGCCTCTGTAACCTGCAAACTGGTAGTCTCCAAATCCAGGGCAAATTCATCCGTCTTCTTTAATTCCTCCATGAAGGTACTAAACCCTTGTGGGGTATTTATAATACGGTAGTCAACCTCTTTTTTGTCCGCGGCCGGGCCCATCTGGGCAAGAAAGGTCTTAAAGCCGAATTCGGAGAACAAATCTCGGAGTTCCTTCTCATCCGCCCCGTCTCTGCGGCAGGCCCCCAGGTCCAACTCCACCGGGGCATGGGTATCAATGGTAACCAGTCTCTTAGAAAATCTTGCCTGGTCTGCAAAGGTCTTTAGCCTCTCCCTGAGTCTCTCTTCGCGCTTACCCCCCTTGATGCTGTCAACGTTGTCCAGTACGGCCTCCAGAGAGCCGAACCGGTGGAGGAGTTCCAGTGCAGTCTTCGGGCCTATCCCCGGTACGCCAGGGATGTTATCTATACTGTCCCCCATCAAGGCCAGCAGGTCGGTTACCTGTTCGGGGGTGATACCCTTTTCCCTCTTGAGGGTCTCAAGGTCTAGGAGCATATCTTTTCTAGCGTTATAAATCTTTACGTGAGGGGCTATAAGTTGTTCCAGGTCTTTATCTGCGGTAATAATATAGACGTCTAAGCCCCTCTGTGCGACCTGTCTGGCAACGGTACCTATAAGGTCATCCGCCTCGTAACCATCGCACACGTATATAGGTATGTTGTAGGCCCTTAAGACCTTGTGAATGAACGGTATCTGTATAGAGAAGTCGTCTGGGGTCTCCTTTCTGTGGGCCTTATAGGCACTGTACTGCGCATGGCGGAAGGTAGGGGCGACTGAGTCAAATACAACCGCAAGGTATTCCGGCCTCTGCTCCCTCAGAAGCCTCCTTAGCATATTAGTAAAACCATATACGGCATTTACGGGTACACCCTTTGGACTTGTCAAGTCTGAAATAGCATAATAGGCCTGGTAACATTGAGAGTGTCCGTCTATTATGAAAAACCTCTCCGGCATTTGTGTGCCTTTTACTTCTTACTTAGTAGGCTCCGGTAGGGGCGGGGTTACCCCGCCCCTACTCTGCGAAAGGGTTAACCCCACCCCTGCTCTAGGAAAGTTGCCAAATACTAATCCGCCTCAGGCGGACATGGAAAGGCTGGGGGAGAGATGTCTCTTCAAAAGCACATTAGTCGGGGGTTGCCAAAATTCCTTCGTTACACTCGGGGCATGGCCTGACAAATCTACCTCAGATACGCCAGAGGCCAATCTGCCTAAGGCATGCCATAACTGGATGCGTCCCTTCCACCCCTAAAACTTGTAGTGAGCAAAGCGAACCTGAATGTTGTGCGAAACTATAAGCAAAACCTATTAAGGATTATGAATGATTTTCCCAGGAAGGGTTACTCTTGGTACTAGGTTTTAGTAAACTGGTGAGTCTCTATCCTACAGAAAGATACATAAAAAGGGGACTATTGTCAAGTCTTTTTTATCTGACCTTTGGACAAGAGTAAGGTTACTTTCTATCCGAAGGCTGGATGTCTGCTCACCACCTTATTGTTCCACCTCCAAAAAAGCCGTCACGGATGCTCCTGGCACGTTCCCAGTTATCTATGGTGTCTGAGGCACCGTCGCTAAACCTGTATACCTTACCCTGCCCCCCATGCTGTTCAAACTGCATGTACTGGTAGCCAGCTTCCACTTCCAGGTTCTTTCGCTTTTCAAAGGGCGTAAACCCCAGTTTCATCCTGGATGTAAATCCTCTCCCATGCCCGTCAGTGAAGACAAATTTGCGGTTTATTGGAACGTCCCAAAGAAGTGTTCGCTTTACGCTCATATCAGGGTAATAGCTAAAGAGACCTTCTAGTTTGAGCATGTCCAGAATTCCAAACCCTCCCCTGAATCCCCCTCCCGCACCCTCAAAACGGATCTTGAAAGGATTACCTGCCGCAAATACACCAGAAGTGCCTGGAATAACGTCCGCCACCTGGGCAATATACACATTATCCTTATACCTGATATACTCCCCCAGTACGTCAAGGTAACCCGTAATCTTGTTTGTTATCCTGCCCTCTATTGGGCGGATATATACGGCGGGGCGGATATATTTAGCGCGGTCCCCTCCACTGTGTTTCTGGTAGCTGAGGTACCCGAGGAAATTAGTACGTCCCCGGTTTGAAAACGCAGGGTCTGAGTCCGTGCCGTGCATGGTGTCAGAACTGCCCTGTGAGGTCTCAAACCCCACTGTAATCCTCTTTAGGCCAGGAAACCCAACTCTGTATCCCGCTTCTACGCCAACGATGTAAAGGTCTGAATCTGTGTTGTACTTAAGATGGGAAAATCCGTACAGACCTCCGGATTCCCATAGATGTCTGTGGGTGACGTTTCCATCGGTGGACCAGTAGTAGCCGTATGATTCAGCGACTACTTTCTCAAACCACTTTTCTCTCTCTTCGGGTTTATCCCACTTCCCGGCAATTATCGCATCCATTTTCAAGGTGGTGCTGAAATCCTGGGCGGAGACCTCTCTCAGATAGGCACCGAGATTTACTGCGAGGATGGCAGACAGAAACAAAAAGGCCTTTTTAGACATGGAAATATTCCTACTTAATTAGTTAATGTGAACGCCACCACCGGGCATTATATTATGCCCGAACTCTTGTCCAGGGTTCCGTCTTTTATCTCCACCCCCTCTGGGAGATATCTGTAAGGTGGCGAGATACCTCCTCGGCGAGGGAGGCGTATTTGCCCCTGGAGGACTCCAGGAATTTCTGGTAATGGTACACGGCCTTAGCCACCTCTCCTTCTTCCTCCAGGATTACGCCCAGGTTATAATGGGCCTCTGCGTGGGTGGGGTCTAATTGTAAGACCCTTTGAAAGGCACTGTTGGCCCTTAGGAGGTCGCCTTGTTTCTTTAGCACCACCCCCATATTAGTAAGGCTCTGTACGTCTCTGGGATTGGCCTCAAGGAGGGATTGAAACTCCCTTAAGGCGCCATCCAGGTTCCCCTTCTTATAGAGGGCCACTCCCAGGTTGTTGTGGGCGGCAAGGTAATCCGGTTTTAAGAGCACGGCCTTACGGAACTCCGCCTCGGCCCGTTCGTAGTCCCCCAATTCCTGATAAACGGAACCCAGGTTGTTACGTACCTCTGCATCCATGGGGTTCTCTTTCAAGAGTTCCTGATACTGGGCCTCTGCCTTCTTAGTCTCTCCGCTCTTCTGGTAGAATAGGGCAAGTTTAAACTTCTCCACCCTCTGTATCTTTCTCAGACCTGCAGTTAATTCCTCCTCAGGGGGCGCAACTGGGGCTGGGCCTTCAGCAGGTACAGTTACGGGAGGAGTAACTCCTTCTCTAGCCACTTCGGGTATAACAGGGGCCGCCACTATCCCTTTGGGCGGGGGTGCTGCCAGGGGTTCTTTTTTGGGGACGGCCTCAGGTCTTTCCGGCTGTACCACCTTTGGGGCCTTTTCTACTGGCGGTGCCTCTGGCTTGGGTGTTGGGGTCACCGTCTTAATTTCTATCTTAGGTCTCTCCCCTTCTCCCAGTCTCTTTGTAACGGCAACCTCTGGGGCTGGAGGCATAGTGGGAGGTAACTCTATCACCTCTATAAAGGGTTTTTCTGGCTTAACCACCTCCGGTATAGCAGGTGTGGTCTCACGTATTACCACCTTTGGGGCCTTTTCTATTGGTGGTGCCTCTGGCCTGGGTATTGGGGGCGCCGCCTTAATTTCTATCTTAGGTCTCTCCCCTTCTTCCAGTCTCTTTGTGACGGCAACCTCTGAGGCCGGAGGCATAGTGGGAAGTAACTCTATCATCTCTATAAAGGGTTTTTCTGGCTTAACCGCCTCCGGTATAGCAGGCGGGGCCTCACGTATTACCACCTTTGGGGCCTCTTTAACCGGTCCTGGAGCTATTTCAACAATCTCCTGAATGCTAGGTTCAGAAATTATTATCTCCTCTATAAGGACTTCGGATGGGAGCCTCTTAGCGGGCTTTTCTGGTATCTTAGCGATCTTCTCTGGAACCTTAGCCTCTTTCTTTAGGGCCCTGGCCTCTTTCTGTGGAGTCTTGACCTCTCTCTGTGGGATCTTTGCCTCTTTCTCTAGTGCTGGCCTGGGTCTTGGGGCCGTTTTTGGCATTACCATTGGTTGTGGGGACTCCTTCTTCGGTGGTTCACTTTTAAAGAGGAGTCGGGGTAGTAAGAGGACGGCTACCAGGCTAAGGAGGCCTCCAACACCGAGGATTATTAAGAGCCTCCAATTGATTTTTCTGGGGTTTCCTGGCTTGGGGGCGAATTGTGCCTTTAAGGATTCTGTGAGAGAAGGAGAAGCACCTTTGGTCGAAGGGAGTGGTGGGGGTTTTGGCTTTTGTCCCCTGAACTTCTTGAGTTCATCAAAAATTCTACTGATTTTTCTGGGTTTTTCTGGCTTGGGGGTGAATTGTGCCTTTAAGGATTCTGTGGGAAAAGGAGAAACGCCTTTAGGCGGAGGAGGAGGTGGGGGTTCTGACTTTTGTCCCCTGAACTTCTTGAGTTCATCAAAAATTCTACTCACGGTAGTTAGTCAACCCTTGAGACCTCGGAAAAGGCCATCACACGGGCATCCATGAGTTCTGCACGGTTATGGAGTCTTACCAGTACGTTTTCTGCCTCTTCCTTCTCCTTGAAACTGCCTAGAACCAGGCGATACTGCTTCTCTGGAGAGGTACCACCCAGGCCAATAACGTAGGCCTTGTATCCTAACTCCTTGAGACTGGTACCCTTCTCTATGGCGGAGTCCTTATCTTTAAAGACACCGAGAAATATGGTGAAAGAATCCTTGAGTTCCTCGGAGACCGCTGCAGGGCCGGTGGCAGGAGGCCTGGTGCGGAGGGCTTCCACCTGTTCTTTTAGGCTTGCCATCTCTTTTTCCAACTTAGACCTCTCCCCTTCCAACCGGGCCTTTTCTCTCCGCCAGGAACTCGTTTCCTGCTGGTGCTGTTGGTGCTGACGCTCCAGGTTTGCCCTGATTCCTCTACCCTGGATTAGAACAAAAATAAGGAACCCAAAGGCCGCCAAAATGATGATGCTGCCACCTATAATGAAGGGTAACCTGACCCTGGAAGAGCTAAATTTGGAGGGGCCGCCAGTGGTAGCACTAGCAGTAGCGGCAGGGGGGACGCCAGAGGTTAACTCAGCCATCTTCTGTTTAGACATCACTGGTTTTTCTAGTTTCAGATTCTCTACGGCCTTCAGTACCAGGGCCTTGTTGATTTTGGTGGTTTGTTGGGTGTAGGCCCCAAGGAGGGACCTATCACAGATAAGGTTTATCACCCTGGGGATGCCAAGTGAGTATTCATAAATGAGGTCCAGTGCGTCTGGGGCAAAGGCAACCTCGCCGGAAGAACCAGCTACCGTTATACGATATTCAATGTATCTCTGGACCTCTTCCTTTTTTAACGGGCTAATCTGGCATTTGACGGATATCCTCTGGTCCAGTTGTTGTAATTCGGGGGAATTAAGGAGGCGTAAGAGGCCTAACTGCCCCACCAGGATAATCTGGAGGAGCTTTTCTTTGTCCGTCTCCAGGTTGGACAGGATACGGATTTGCTCCAGGGCAGGCATGGGCAGGTTCTGGGCCTCATCTATTATGAGGATGGCGTTCTCCCCCCCTTTA
>DATETB010000201.1:0-5673 GCA_035283825.1 Candidatus Brocadiales bacterium
ATTTAGCGAGACCCCCATTTTCTCTAGCAAAGTCGTGGATAGGGTTGGGGCAGGGGATGCCTATCTGGCAGTGACTGCCCCCTGTGCCGCCAGGGATTTGGACAAAGAAATCCTGGGCTTCGTGGGTAACGTCGCTGGGGCAATAAAGGTGGCAACGGTTTGTAACAGGACCCCAGTAGAAGCCGTCCAGCTGTTTAAATTCATCACCACCCTCCTTAAGTGAATACCTTGAGTAAGAAAAGGGCATCGGCAGAGGACATAACCCTATGTCATTGCATTCTGGATACATTGCCCAGCGTAGTATGAGTTATTTTGCTGACAGGGGAATCAGCTTTGTTGAGAAGTATGAGACCCTAACGTTGTGTGTCATTCTGAGCGAAGCGAAGAATCTAGTCTTTTAAGTAGGGGCACGGCATGCCGTGCCCCTACAGGCTTCGCTCCCTCAGAATGTTGAAAATCCGCCTCAGGCGGGACAGCAAGTGGAGTTTTTTAGAGGTCTTATCTTCTGATAGTAACGTAAAACAGTTTCGTTTGAATTAACCTCTTTTAAGTAGCGGGCTTTCCAACCTGAGCGGCTTACGACCCCATACCAGTAACGGCGCCCTCCATTGGGGAGTTTCACCCATTCGCCAAATTTCCTCTCGTTTTGACGGCGCTTTTGGGTGTGGAGTGGCATGGAACCGGACGAGGGGCATATTTAAAAAAAGATATGGTGGAGGATAGGGGATTTGAACCCCTGACCTCTTGAATGCCATTCAAGCGCTCTCCCAACTGAGCTAATCCCCCACCTGGAGCGAGGGGCTAGGGGGTAGGGATTAGGGACTAGTTAAAGACTTGAGACAACCCGTATCCCTGCCGCCCAGCCTATTGTCTTTGTAAGGTAATCTTATAACCGAGGTCCAGGGCTGTCAAGGGGCTTTTCTCCCCTCTCTATAGCTAATACAACTTATACAGACATTTCGCTTGCAAGGTGCTACAGTGTGATATATCCTGGGTTTGTGCCCCAGACCTTTCGGTTCTCACCCAGACCAAACGATGCCCACCTTGTCCACTGGAAGGAGTGGGATGAAGAGGCCTTCCAACAGGCACAGAAGGAAGATAAACCCATCTACCTCAGCCTCAGCGCCGTATGGTGCCACTGGTGTCATGTCTTTGACGAGACCACACTATCCGACCTCCAGGTCATAGAAACCCTCAACCGTGATTTCATCTGCATCAGGGTGGATGCAGACAAAAACCCGCACATCCAGGGACGCTACCTGGCCGGAGGCTGGCCCACCAGCGCCTTCCTCACACCAAGGAGAGACATTATTGTTGCAGGGACTTATATGTACCCGGAGGACTTTAGGTCCCTTGCCAATCGGGTCTCAGAACATTACAGTCACAAAAAAGGCGAACTTTACGCAAGGATGGCCCGCTACAAGATAGAAAGGGGCATTGAACGGGAGAGACAACGCCCGCCGAAAGAAGGGCTAATGGAAGAAATCCCCAGGGAAGTCTTCCACTTCATCAAGGAATTCTTTGACCCCGTCCATGGGGGTTTTGGCACGGAGCCAAAATTCCCACAGCCAGAAGTAATTGAATTCCTGATAAAAGAATCCCTCTTTAATCCGCCTGCCGGGGAGACAAACGTCTTAGACGGATTGGGAATGGCCCAAAAGGGCCTTGACGGTATGATGAAGGGCGAACTATGGGATGCCGTAGAAAAGGGCTTCTTCCGCTACTGCACCAAGGCCGATTGGACAGTCCCCCATTACGAAAAGATGCTGGAGGGCAATGCCGGCCTGCTAAAGGATTACCTCCTGGGCTATCAAGCCACCGGGAACGAGTCGTACCGTGTTATAGCAGAAGGCATCCTCCATTACACAGGCACATGCCTCTATTCTCCTGGCGGTGGCTTCTACGGTAGTCAGGATGCAGATGAAGAATACTACCACCTGGATGCCCAGGGAAGGAGTAAGGCCATCCCTCCCGTGGTAGATGAATGCATATATACCAATTGGAACGGGCAGATAATCTCCCAGTACCTCCTGGCCTACCAATCCCTGGGCCATAAATCCGCCTCAGGCGGACTGGAAAAGGCCACCAGGACCCTTAACTTCTTGAAAGAGAGGGCCTACAGGAAAGGACACGGGATGCGCCACTATACAGTTATTGGGGAGGGTGGCAAGGCTACTCTGGACAAAGCAAATGATCGCAGGCTAAAGCCTGCGGCTACAGAGGTCGTTGGGGAAGGTGACAGGACTACTCCTGACAAAGGGCTGGGTGGCCTCCTGACAGACCAGGTGTATACAGTGGAGGCCCTCCTGACTGCCTACCAGACCACCGCTAAGAGGGAGTACCTCCAATGGGCCACTGATCTGATAGACTATACAATCACGGCCCTTGGAGACAGGACCAGTGGAGGCTTTTTTGACGTCTCAGAAGAGGTTGCCTCTATTGAAGGTCTTTCCTCCAGGGAAAAACCCTTTCTGGAGAACTCTGCGGCGGCGAGGGCACTAATCAGGTTATTCTATCTCACAGGCCAGGAGAGATATAAAAAAGAGGCATTAAACGTCCTGAGGGCCTTCCTGGACATCTACAAGGACTACTCCCCCCAGGCGGCCACTTTTGCCCTGGCCGTGAGGGAGTATCTTACGTACCCCATCCGTATATTTATAGTGGGTAGGGAATCAGACGCTGACACCCTGGCCCTGTACCAGGAGGCCCTAAAGACGCCGTCTTCCGCCAGAGTCTCCCCACATGGGGAAGGTCTTGAGGCATTCCTAGCATGGAAGATAGTACGGGTGCTGGACCCTGCCACTGACCTCCTCAAAATCGGCCAACTCACCTTCCCCCAGCAAGAATCCGCTGTGGCCTACGTCTGCCGGGAAGGTGCGTGCTCCCCACCCCTGGCACACCCTGCTGACATAAGAAAATTTCTGATAGGGAAATGACACAAGACAGGGGCCAGGGATTAGGGACCAGGGGCCGGGGGTAGCCGCAGGCTTTAGCCTGCGTTATAATTTTTCCCTAATCCCTGGCCACTGTCTTTGTCCCCGGCCTTATCCCTTGAATTTTACATATACTAACACTATAATTTTTCTTGAGTAAGAAGAAGTGTGCCTTAAGTGGGGGCTGATTAATCAAACCCCTGCAATCCACACTATTCACCTCAACTAGAGAAGTCCATGGCTTGGGAAGATAAAGATTACTATAGCATCCTGGAAGTAGACCGTAAGGCCTCCCATGAAGACATAAAAAAGGCCTATCGTAAGATGGCCCTCAAGTATCACCCCGACAGGAACCCGGGGAACAAGGAGGCAGAAGAATACTTCAAGAAGGCCGCCGAGGCCTATGAGGTGTTAGGCGACCAAGAGAAGAGACAGCGGTACGATACGTACGGGCGAGAGGGCCTCAAGGGGTACGATGTCCATGGGTTCACCAACTTTGATGATATCTTTGAACACTTTAGCGATATCTTTGGTGGGAGTATCTTTGAAGAGTTCTTTGGCGCCCGCACCCGCCGCAGGGCAGCACGTAAGGGGCCAAGTCTCAGGGTGGACATAGACGTAGACCTTAGAGAAGTAGCCACCGGCGTAGAAAAGACCATAAACCTCAACCGCCGGGAGTATTGTGACGTATGCGGCGGTTCTGGTCTCAAGCCAGGCACCTCACCCACAACCTGTCCTCATTGCCGGGGTAAGGGCGAGACACAGCAGACACAGGGCTTTTTTACCTTCCGCAGTACCTGTCCTAAATGCGGCGGTCACGGCAAGGTGATTGAATCCCCTTGTTATAGGTGTAACGGTCATGGGCGTATTGCAAAGAGGGCCCAGGTTGCCGTACAGGTACCCCCTGGGATAGAGGACGGCGTGAGGCTCCGGGTGGCAGGCCAGGGAGAACCAGGTGAGAACGGGGCGCCCAGGGGTGATTTGTATTGTGACATCCACGTAAGACCACATCCCCTCTTTCAAAGGGAAGGCAGTCACCTTATCTGCGAACTCCCCATAAGTCTTACCCAGGCCGCCCTGGGTTATGAACTGGATATGCCTACCCTGAAAGGGGCTACTGCTAAACTGAGGATACCCCGCGGGACCCAGAACGGTGACGTAATAACCCTCAAAGGAGAAGGTCTCCCGGCCATGCAGAGTTGGGGCAAGGGAGACCTGCTGGTAAGGATAGTAGTGGAGATACCCACAAGGCTCACCGCACGTCAAGAGGAACTGCTGAGGGAGTTTGCCGAGCTTGAAAACAAGAACCAGAACCCCAAGTGGAAGAATTTCTGGCAGAAGGTAAAGGAGTATTTTGGATAATGGTAGAGAAGGAAAAAACCCGTAGTGAGCAAAGCCAGGGCCCTGACCCGGAATCTGCCTTAGGCGAAAAAGAAGGATCCACCTCCGGTGGACCAGAAGGTACGAGCCCTGCCCCGCGCAAGCCCGGTACCAATCAGGTACCTGTAGAGGCAGAAGAAGGGGCCACAGAGGCCATCCCTCCGCTTGAAGCAGGGCCTCCCACAGAAAAGGGGGTAGAGCTTGCTGAGAAAGAGTTTGCGGAACTGAAAAAGAAGGTGGAGGAGAGGGACGAGTATCTGGACGTCCTCCTGCGTACCAAGGCCGACTTCTCTAACTACCAAAAGAGGATGAAGCGGGAGTTAGAGTCTATGGGCCGCTACGCCACCCAGGAGCTGGTCAAGGCCCTTATCCCCGCCATGGACCACCTCTCCAGGGCCATAAAGTCGGCAGGCAGTCATCCGCCTCAGGCGGAAGGTGAAAGAGGGACTAACTCTGAGGGCCTAAGAAAATTTCTTGACGGCCTCCAACTCATCCAGAATGAGTTCCTCAAGGCGTTGGAAGGGACGGGAGTAAAGAACGTTGAAGGCACAGTGGGTCAACCTTTCAACCCAGAATTCCATGAGGCATTCCTGGAGGAAGAAGATGCCCAATTGCCCCACCACACCATCCTGGAGATGCTTGAACCTGGTTTTATCCTCCACGACAGGGTGCTAAAACCGGCCAAGGTGAAAGTCTCCAAAAAACCCGCCCTTCACGAGGGAAAACCCGGTCAGGAAGCCCCGCCTGCTAAGGAGGAATCCATTCCCGAGATAAAGCCCGACTCGCCTCAGGCGAATCAGAATGACGGATAGTGTTGGTGCGAGTTTTTCGGGGGTCTCAGCCAGTGCAAGAAGATACCTATCCTTCAGCCAGTCGCCTCTTTTTCCTCGTGGCTAAGACCGCTCTCCAACAGGACAAGGGGGCATGAATCTCCCAACCTTTTATCCAGTCTCTCCAGCTTGCCCTCCAGCCGGGTTGGCCAACCCTTCCAATACCTCTGGATGGTTATAACCATAAGGGCAAAGGTCAGGATTAAGAATAAGATATAAAGCCAGTCCATCTGTTACTGTCCTATTTGAAGTCAAAATATTATATACACTATCACTGCCGTGGGTCAAGCACCGCCCTGTATACATATTAGTACGCATCTTTCGGCTTGCAAAATATCTGAAAGAGGGGTATATCTTGCGAAGAGATACTCTAAGAAATGGAAACCAGGCTGGCAAAGGTCTTTAGCTCGGGGGTAAATGGTATTGAATCCTACATCCTGGAGATAGAGGTCTGCGTCTCCGGGGGTTCTCTTCCCTACATGGTCATGGTGGGGCTTCCCGACCAGGCAGTAAAGGAGAGTCGGGACAGG